>NZ_CAJQZK010000020.1:0-62264 GCF_907164655.1 Acidocella sp. C78 | reverse complement strand
AAAAGGCGGCCCGAAAGCCGGCGCGCTGATGCGTCTGGTCTTCATGGGCTCGCCGGGATTTGCGGTTCCGGCGCTGAAGGCGCTGCATGGCGCAGGCATGACGTGGTTGCGGTCTATTGCCAGCCGCCGCGCCGGTTGGCGAGGGCATCGAATTCACAAATGCCCCGTTCACGAGGCGGCCGACGGGCTCGGTCTGTCGGTTCGGACGCCGGAACGTCTGCGTCGCGACGATGCCGAAAGAGCCTATTTCCGCAGCCTTGATCTCGATGTTGCCGTTGTTGCCGCGTATGGGCAGATGCTGCCCCCGGACATGCTGGCGACACCCGGCGCGGCTGTATCAATATCCACGCCAGCCTGTTGCCGCGCTGGCGTGGCGCTGCACCGATCCATGCCGCAGTGCTGGCGGGTGACGCACAGACCGGCGTCACCATCATGCAGATGGACGAGGGGCTGGATACCGGTGCGATGCTTCTGGCCGAGTCGCTGCCGATCGGTCCGAACGATACAACGGCGGATCTGCATGACAGGCTCGCTGCCCTTGGCGCCAATCTGATTCTCAAGGCTCTGCAAGCGGATTGCATTCCGGTCCCACAGCCTGAAACAGGGGCGACCTATGCCCCCAAACTGTCGAAGGCGGATGCCGTGATCGACTGGTCCGAGCCGGCGGAAGCGATTCTGCGGCGAATTCGGGCCTTCCAGCCCTGGCCGGGGTACGGAGACCCGCCTGGACGGCGAGACGCTCAAGATCATGTGGGCGCACGCGGCAGCGGGACATGGCGAACCGGGAACGGTGCTTGATGATCACCTGACCATTGCCTGCGGCGAGGCCGCGATCCGGCCGACACTGGTGCAACGCGCAGGACGCGCCGCCATGCCCGCAGAGGCGTTTCTGCGTGGTCATCCAGTTGGCATCGGGACGCGTCTCGGGTGACGCGCTGGGCGCTTCGGCTTGAATATGACGGCAGGGACTTGTTGGCTGGCAGCGCCAGGAGAACGGGCTGTCGGTGCAGGAGGTTCTGGAGACGGCCGCGTCTCGGTTGTGTGGTGGTGTTGTGCCGGAAAGCGTTGTCGCCGGTCGCACGGATGCGGGGGTGCATGCCGCCGGTCAGGTCGCCGCTCTTGAACTGCCGGACCCGTTCGACGCGCGGGCGGTTCGGGAGGCGTTGAATTTCCACATGAAACCGCATCCGGTGGTGGTGCTTGCAGCCGCGCGGGTTCCATCGGCGGACTGGAGCCCGCGCTTTTCGGCGACCGGGCGCTCGTATCGCTACCTGATCCTCAACGATACGCCCGCCCAGCCTTGCAGGAGGGCTTCGTCTGGCATGTGAAGGCGCCGCTCGATGTGCCGGCGATGCACCAGCGGCCCAGTCCCTCCTGGGTCGCCATGATTTCACCAGTTTCCGGGCCAGCGCCTGTCAGGCGACGTCGCCGCTGCGTACGCTCGATCGGCTCGACGTCGTGCGGAATGGTGACTTGGTGGTGATCGAGGCGGATGCGCGCAGCTTTCTTCATCACCAGGTGCGGAACATGGTCGGCACGCTCAAGTTGGTCGGCGACGGGCGCTGGCCGGTCGCCCGCGTGGCCGAGGCTCTTGCCGCGCGCGATCGTGCCGCGGCCGGGCCGACCGCGCCGGCAGATGGTTTGTCTCTCATCGCGGTCCACTACGCGGCCGATCCATTCATGCCGAACTGACGGGCAGGGCGCTTGTTCTGTTGCTTTGGCGGCCCGATATCGTCTAGAGCGATAAGGCTGCAGTTATATTTGTCCACAATGACAGGAGACCGACATAGCCAGACTACCTGCTCCGCCGAGCCCGCCAAACCGCGAAGGCCCGCGCGTGAATGAGATATTCGTGTCCCTCAGGTTCGCCTCATCGACCAGGAGGGCGAAATGCTCGGTGTCATGAGCACGAGAGAGGCGCAGCGCCGCGCCGGCGAGGTTGGGCTTGATCTTGTCGAGATCAGCCCGAACGCCGATCCGCCAGTCTGTAAACTGCTCGATTATGGCAAATTCAAATACGAGCAGCAGAAGAAGAAAAATGAGGCGCGCAAGAAGCAGAAAGTGATCGAGATCAAAGAGATCAAGGTCCGCCCAAATATCGACGAAAACGATTATCAGGTGAAACTGCGCGCCATGAAGAGCTTCATTGGCGAAGGCGATAAGGTTAAGGTCACCCTACGCTTTCGCGGACGTGAAATGGCCCATCAGGAACTCGGTGTCAAAGTGCTGGAACGTATCCGTATTGACATGGAGACCGACACCAAGGTCGAACAGATGCCGAAGATGGAAAACCGGCAGATGATCATGGTGCTCAGCCCGCGCTGAGCACCCGTTCCACATCATGCTGGCATTCGTGACGGGGCTCACCGCGGAAGCCAGCCTCCTGCGCGATATGGGGGTACGGGTCGTTGTTGGTGGCGGAACACCGGAGGGCGCGCTTCACGCCGCGCAATCTCTTGTGCAGGACAAGCGGGTTTCGGCGGTCATCAGTTTCGGCCTGGCGGGCGGACTGGATCCAGGCCTTGCGGCGGGGGATCTTCTCGTCCCGGGACGAATACTGGATGGGCACGGCGCGATTTTTCCTTGTGACGATGAGCTCGCTGAGATGTTCGGCGGTGTGACTGTCGGCGCCATGATCGGTGGCGGGCAGGTCGCTGTGACGCCTGAGGCCAAGATGACGCTTTATGCGTCGACTGGGGCCTCCGCGATCGATCTTGAGTCTGCGGCCGTTGCGGGCGTCGCTTTGGCAAATGGCTTGAAATTTGCCGTCTTGCGGGCTGTTGCCGATCCGGCCGGGCGGCATCTGCCTCCGGCGGCTCTGCTTGCGCTTGGCGCGGATGGCCGTATCGCCGTCGGTAGGGTGATGCAGAGCGTGTTGCGCCAACCCGCACAGATACCGCATCTGCTCTCACTCGCGCGCGAGGCCGCGGCTGCGCGGCGCACCCTGCAACGCGCATTGCAGGGCTACAGATCGAGGGTCAGCGCCACCGGAACGTGATCGGAGCCACGTTCCCAATCCCGCGCGTCCTGAAGAATGATGTGCCGGGTCAGGCAGCCGGACAGGTCTGCCGAGACCCAGATGTGATCGAGGCGGCGGCCGCGGTTGGAGGCTCTCCAGTCCCGGTTCCGATAAGACCACCATGTGTAAAGCTTCTGATCATCCGGCACGAAATGCCGGATGGCATCGATGAAGCCTTCGCGTCGCCAGGCGTTCAGCCCCTCGGTTTCCGGAGGGGTATGACTGACGACGCCAAGCAATTGCTTGTGGCTCCAGACATCGTGTTCCAGAGGTGCGATGTTCAGATCGCCGACCAGCACTGTACGCTGTGGACGGTTGGCCGCGAAATGGTTGCGGGTTTCGGCGATGAAATCCAGCTTGTGGCCATATTTCGGGTTCTGCTCGCGGTCAGGAACGTCGCCACCGGCAGGAACATAAAAATTGTGCACCACAAGTTGTTCCGGCCCGGCGTCGACCCGTGCCGCGAGGTGCCGACAGTCGGATTTCATGCACCAGTCGGGCGTATCGTTGATCGGTTCAAGCGGATGTCGGGAGAGAATGGCGACACCGTTGTAGCCTTTCATGCCGCGCTTCAGCACATGAGGCAGGCCGAGAGCGGCTCCCAGATCATCAGGGAAGAGCTCGTCCGGTACTTTCGTTTCCTGGAGACAGACGATGTCGGGTGTCGCCAGCTCGTTCAGCCGATGCAGCAGATCGCGGCGGAGCCTGACCGAGTTGATATTCCAGGTCGCGATGGTCAGGGCTGTCATGAGAGCGTGAATTCGAGCTGGCCAACCCCGTCGATGATGCCGGCGATACGATCGCCGTGGCTCAGCGGCCCGACCCCGTCTGGCGTTCCCGTGAAGATCAGGTCGCCGGCCCTCAGTTCCACAAGGGTGGAAAGGTAGGCGATGATGTCGGCGACAGGCCATATCATGTCCGACAGATCCCCGTTCTGGCGCTGCTCGCCGTTGACGGCGAGCGAGATGCGGCCCGAGGCGGGGTGCCCAATGCGTGCTGCCGGGGCAATCGGGCCGACCGGTGCCGAATGGTCGAAACCTTTGCTCATGTCCCAAGGGCGGCGAAGCGATTTTGCCTCGTCCTGAAGATCCCGGCGGGTCAGGTCCACGCCGGCGGCATACCCATAGACAGTATTCAAGGTCGCGCTGGACGGGATATCCCTGCCGCCCGAGCCGAGTGCGACAACCAGTTCCATTTCGTGATGAAGATTATTCGTGGCGGTGGGGAAAGGGACGGCATCGCCCACAATGATCGCGTCGGCTGGTTTCGTGAAAAAGAACGGCGGCTCGCGATTCGGGTCTCCGCCCATTTCTCGGGTGTGTGCGGCATAATTGCGCCCGACGCAGAAAATCCGTCGGATGGGAAAAAATCCTCCGCCAATCACAGGCACGGCCGGGGTGGCGGGTGGGGCGATCACGAAGTCGGGCATTTCCGTTTCCTATTTGTCCTGCGAGCGGTTAGAGCACTTTCCGATCCATCCGGATCGGATGATGCTCTAGCTCGTCTTATCCACTGCCGCACCGAAGCTTTCAAATATGCGCCGGGATGCAGCGTCATGCTCGAAATCATATTCGGGGTGCCATTGCACACCGACGAGGTAGCCGGCTGCTGTTCCGGTGACCGCTTCGATGGTGCCGTCGGTTGCGCGCGCTTCGACCAGAAGACCTGGAGCCAACCGGTCAATTCCCTGATTATGAAGGGAATTGACGGAAAGAGACTCGCTTTTGACGATCTGAGCCAGCCTGCCGCCGGAGCGCAAGACGACGTGATGGGCTTTTCCGGTCCTGACCGGGGCATGCGGTTGCATGGGCGTCGAATGGTCGATCTTGCCCGGCAGGTCTTGCAGACGTTGATGCAGGGTACCACCGAGAGCGACGTTCAGTTCCTGCAGCCCTCGGCAAATCGCCAGAACCGGCAGGCCCCGTTCGATGGCGCCGCGCACCAGGGGTAGTGTTACGAGATCCCGCTCGGGATCTTCGGGCGCGTCTTCGGGCGGTTGCGGCGGTCCGCCATAGAACACGGCGGCAACGTTGCTGCGGCTGCCAGTCAGGATAAGTCCATCGAGCCTTTCCAGCAGCGTATCGATATGGGCGCGATCGCCGTTTGCTGGAATGAGCAGGGGCATTCCCCCGACCACGAGATCAACGGCGCGGATATAGGTGTCCGATGCGGCGTGATTGACCATGCCGAAGACGCCAAAGAGCTTGCGGCAGCAGGAAATGCCGATCAGTTTTGATGAACGGGAGATCATGACTGGTTTGTCGCAAATCCGGCGCGCCCTGTCAGCACCGGTCTCTGGACTGCCAGAGTTGCAGGCATAATGTCAGCCGCACTGCAGGAAATCAGTTCGAGTTGAAGCCAGGGATGAACTCGAATGTTTTGTCGGGGAAGGGGGCGGCTTTTTTAAGGTCATACAGGCTAACCTGAGTAATGCGACCCTGAGCGTCGGTGATCCGCCATTGCCGCAGTTCAATCGGATTGGTGGAGAATACGAGCGTGATATGACCTTGGGATTCCTTCCCGACCCTGGCCAAGGTGACCTGGATTTCACCGGGCGGGGTCGTCACTCGCAGCAGCTTCACGTCGCCGTCAAAGCGAATGTGTTTCGCGAGCAGAATCCCGAGTGGCGTCGATGCCAGTGGGATGTTGCTTGTCTGGTTTAACTCTGGATCATGGTAAACGAGCAAACCAAATCCAGCAACCAAAAGTTGTGGATTTGGCTTGTCGTACTGGAAACGCATTTTGCCGGGCCGCTGGACGATCGCCGTTCCCGTGCGAACTGACCCGTCGGGGCCAACCTGCATGAAGCGGGCGGTTACTGTTTTCAGTCCGTTCAGATAGGACAGTACTTCTGCAAGAATTTTTTGCGTATGTTCCGGTAATGCTGCCGCTGCGCGCGCCTTAACGCCGGAGGCACCGAGAAAGGCGACAGCAAAGCCTAATAGCCCGCGCCGATCGATCATCTAATTCCACTCTTCCATTCAGTTGGGAGCCGCCGAACAGCTATTGGTTTGCTCTGAATGCCTTGTTTCGTCCATTGCCAATTCACTCATCACGGCACGGATATCCCGCAAAAAGGCTGACCCCTTGGTTGTCCGCTGGACCAGCACGCTCCGGCGATCGGCTGGATCGACCTTCCGGCGGGCGAGGTCAAGGTCGGACAGCCTGTCCAGGGCACGCGTGATTGCCGGCTTTGAAACATTCAACTGGCTCGCGAGACCGCGCACGGTGTGCGCGTCGTCATCGAGATAGCAGGTGAGAAACACGCCGAGCTGGCGGGCCGATAGATCAACGCCTTCGCGCCTGACGAGAGCTACAATCGTATCACGGAAAATCTCCACCAGCCCCTCTGAATCCATGCGTTGTCCCATGACACAATCTCCTTCCGGCCACCCGGCATACTGATCACCAGAAGATACTGGCTTTGCAACATCTGGATTGAACTTTCGTGACGAAAGATCACCTCCATATTCGCCAGCTTTCCAGCAGGATAACCCAAGGTCAAGTGTGGATGCCGCGCTTCATTCTCAAGACATTGAAACATGAAAACATTGCAATTCCGTTGCTATATATTATTTGTCTACCCAAAAATTATTAAGATCGTTCGCTAACCGATATACTGGACAAATATTCGATCGCCCCAACAGTCGCGATCAAGGATTGGGCCTCTCCCCCTTCTGGTTTTCCTGGCGTTGTTGTGTCGTTCCACGCATAGGTGTCGATATGCGCCCAAGCTGTGCCTGCGGGGACAAAGCGTTGAAGGAAGAGAGCCGCTACGATTGCGCCGGAGAATGGTTTCGACGCGACCGAATTCATGTCGGCAATTTTGCTGTCCAGCCACGACTCGTAGCCATGCCAAAGGGGCAGCCGCCATAAAGGATCATGCAAAGCGGTGCCGGAGGCGATCAAGGCATCTGCCAGCCTGTCGTCATTCGCGAAAAGCGCAGGCAATTCGGGCCCGAGCGCAACGCGCGCAGCGCCCGTCAGGGTCGCAAAATCGATCAGCCAATCCGGTTTCGCGCCCGCCGCATCGGTTAGGAGATCCGCGAGGACCAGCCGGCCCTCGGCATCGGTGTTCCCAACTTCCACTGTAAGTCCTGCTCGTGTGTGCAGCACGTCGAGCGGACGCATCGCGTGCCCGGAAACACTATTTTCAACGCACCCGATCCGCACTTCGAGTCGAACGGGGAGGTCAAGCGCCATGATGGCCTGCGCCACGCCCAGAGCTATGGCGGCGCCGCCCATATCCTTTTTCATGCGCAGCATCGCCGAACTGGGCTTCAGATCGTAGCCGCCCGAGTCGAAACATACGCCCTTGCCACAAAGGGAGATCAGGGGAAGCGCCGGGTTCTCCCCCCAACTGAATTGCAGGATTTCCGGCTTGCGTTCCGACCCGGCGCCCACGGCGTTGAGGGCGGGATAGCCGCTCGCGAGTTCGGCGCCGCCGATCCGCCTCGACCGCGCTCCATGACGCGCCGCCAGCGCTTCGCCCGCGTCGGCCAGTTCCTTGGGCCCCAGATGATTGGCTGGCGTATTCACCAAGTCCCGGGTGAAACAAACGGCCTCGGCAAGGTGCTTTGCCCGGTCGGGTGCGTTCTGGACAAGAATTCGTGGCAGTTTCGCCGCTGGCTTGCGGAACCGGTCGAACCGGTATGCGCCAAGGGTGATGCCGAGATATGCCTCGCCGGGATCATAGTGTCCCGGCAAGAGGGTCCAGTCGGCGCTGCTCGGCAGTTGCTTGGGAAGATCGCCAAAAGTTGATGGATCCGGATGGTCACCAAGCCCCAGAACGGCTAGCGATATCCCGCTCTGGCCCGGCAGTAGCACGACGGATGCGGCCTTTGCCGAAAATTCCTTCATGCGCAGATACGACGCGGCCGGTTCGTCCAAGCCGCCGAGGAAGCTTTCGATGTCCTCGGGTCTCAGAGCATGGACCGGCAGGCTTGCGCGTGGCGCCGTATCTGGCGAACTGGGATGTGCGGTCATATGAAGCTCCTCGAGGGGCAACGAGATGTCATGGTGTCACTGTCGATAATCGGGATTTTACCGCGGTTTGGATGCGAACCCTTCGGATGGCCGTCTGCCCCGAATGGCATGATATCATTTCATACGTCGAAAAATCAGTGAATGGCCGCGTCTTAAGTTGTCCACGCTGGCAGTTGAGGCGGATCGGTTTCGTGCAAGTGTTTACGGGGGCTCGACATGTGGCGATCGATTGAAAGAATAAATTTTAATATCAAATACTTATAGGCGTGGTCCTGACTTGACTTAAAATTCCTCGGCCGACTTGACTATCGCTTTGGGTCTAGAGTCTTCGAATTCGTTCACAGAGTTATCCACAGTCTCGCTGCGATGACAGGCTAGCATAATGCATGATCCTCAAACGCCCCCTAGAGGGGTCGATATCATTGCGGCCGCTCTTGGGTCGATGCCGGCGGCGCCGGGCGTCTATCGGATGCTCGATCGGGGCGGAGATGCTCTTTATGTGGGCAAGGCGCGCAGCCTGAAAAAACGCGTCACCACCTATACCCAGGTCGCTCGGTTGCCCGAACGGCTGCGGCGCATGGTTTCCGAGACCGCGAGCATTGAGATCATCACGACGCACACCGAGGCAGAGGCTCTGCTTCTCGAAGCAAATCTCATCAAGAAACTGCGGCCGAAGTTCAACATTCTTCTCCGCGACGACAAATCCTATCCGTGGTTGATGATTACCGAGGACGGGGATTTCCCCCAGCTTACCAAGCATCGCGGCGCTCAGACACGAAAGGGGCGATATTGGGGGCCGTTCGCCTCCGCGTGGTCTGTGAACCAGACGATCCAGGCGCTGCAGCGGGTGTTTCTGCTTCGTACATGCGCAGACTCCGTTTTCATCAACCGGTCCCGGCCCTGCCTGCTCTATCAGATCAAACGATGCTCTGCTCCCTGTGTCGGGCGCATAGATGCGCAAGCCTACGGTATGCTGGTGCGCCAGGCGAGCGATTTTCTCTCTGGCCGCGCCGGTACGGTTCAGCGCGATCTTGCCGCCGAAATGCAGGCCGCATCTGACTCCATGGAATATGAGCGGGCCGCTGCGATCCGGGACCGAATTCGCGGACTCGCACACATAAGCGGGGGAGATGTGATCAACCCCGAGACAGTCGTGGATGCCGATGTCATTGCGATCCATCAGGCGGCGGGCCAGTCATGTGTGCAGGTCTTTTTCATCCGTGGCGGAAGAAATTACGGAAATCGAAGTTTCTTTCCCGCGCATGCCCAGGGAGCCGCCGCGGGTGATGTCATCGGGGCGTTTGTCAGCCAGTTCTATGACGACAAGGTTCCGCCCCCTCTCATCCTGCTCAATACCGCTGTCGCCCAGGCTGGGCTGCTGAGGGACGCTCTCAGCCTCAAGGCTGGGCATAAAGTCGATATGGCTGTCCCCCAGCGCGGGGAAAAGCGGCAAGTTGTCGAACACGCGGCCACCAACGCCCGCGAGGCGCTGGAACGAAAGCTTGCCGAATCTGCCGGTCAGGAAAAGCTCCTGTCCGCCACGGCTTCGTTGTTCGGGCTTGAGGCTTCGCCGCAACGCATCGAGATCTACGACAATTCGCACATCATGGGCACAAATGCCTATGGCGTGATGGTCGTTGCCGGGCCCGAAGGGTTCGTGAAGCCTGCCTATCGGCGTTTCTCCATCAAGGGGCCCATTACGCCAGGCGATGATTTCGCCATGATGCGGGAAGTTCTGACCCGCCGTTTCGCGCGTGCGCAGGCAGAGGACCCTCGGCGAGAGGAAGGGGCCTGGCCTGACCTGGTTGTCATCGATGGCGGCCAGGGGCAGCTTTCGTCCGCGCGGGCAGTTTTGGACGAACTGGGTATTGACGACATTTCGCTTGTGGCGATTGCCAAGGGGCCGGACAGGGATGCCGGGCGCGAGTGGTTTCACTTGCCGGACCGTGCTCCGTTTCAACTGCCGCCGCGCGATCCCGTGCTGTATTTTCTGCAGAGGCTGAGAGACGAGGCGCATCGTTACGCAATCACGACCCATAGGGCCGGGAGGAGCCGCAAGATCACGACCAGCGAACTTGACGGCATTCCAGGCATTGGTGCCGCCCGCAAACGCGCGTTGCTCAATCATTTCGGATCGGCAAGAGGGGTGCGCCAGGCGGGGCTGAAAGATCTCGAGGCGGTAGCGGGAATCAATCGGGCCACGGCGCGTATCATCTATGGATATTTTAACCCGGATGCCCAAGTGCCTGACGCCGCCCTCCGGGAGAATAAAATTAACAAAGTATAAAATTTATATAGACTCAACTTAAAGTTTAACGTATATACAACCTTAAGGAGAAATCATCCGTTCGGCTGAACCGTGAGGAGCAACGATGTCTGACACGATTAGCGGAAGCCAGGCCACAGAGATCTTGCTCTCGCCGACCCAGTATACCGATCCGGTAACGGTAACGGGAAATTTTGCTGTTGCATCGGGAAACGCGCTTGTTGCGTCTGCCGTGTGGACGATTGACGTCACGGGCAGTCTACAGGCGCCGACCGGTCAAGGTATCTCTCTTGAAGACGGCGGTCAGATCATTAATTCAGGACTGATATCGGGCGCTCTTGGGGCAATAGAATGCACAACCGGGCATGCTTTTGACATCCAGAATAATAACCTCGCAACAATAACCAGTTCAAGCTCGATCGCCGTCAATTTGAGTGGCGATGTGATAGGCGCTTCGCTTCTGAATGCTGGTACGATCGTTGCTGGAAACGGTGGAACGGCACTGCAGATTGGGGCGGCCAGTGCAATAAATCTGGCCGGAGCCGTGATAGAAGGGGGCGCTGTTGGTGTCGAACTCAATACTTTCTCCGAACTGACGAATCTGGGGACGATTGACGGCGGGACTGGCATTCTGGTGCAGACTAGACGGAGCTATGTCGATATCGTCCAGGGGGGCATGGTCAGTGCCAGTTCGGGGGCGGCAATATCTTTTGCGGCAGGTAATGTAGCGGCGCCGAATGATACATTGACAATTCTGCCTGGCGCTAGTTTCGATGGCCTTGTCTATGGCGGATATGCGGCCGATCTTGTGTTCGGTGGTACCGTTGCAGGTATATTTTCCAATCCTTCAACAGAATTTACACAATTCAATACTATCTCAATTGCTGCGGGTGCGGATTGGCAATTTTTGGGTAATTCGACTATTACATCACCATTTGTGAATGATGGAAATATAAATATATATTCTGGAGAAAATTTATATTTTAATACTATTGTTTCAGGTTCTGGGATTATTGATCTGTCTGGTGGAAGTGTTACCTTCGCAAACAGCGTATCCTCTGGAACAATAATAGATTTTACAGGTTCAGATTCAAATATTGTTTTAAATCGTGCGCACCCGTTTTCTGGTACTATTTCAGGGTTTTCTGCTGGCGACACAATCGATATAGCGGGCTACGGACAGTCCCAGCAGGTCAGCGACTCTCTAAGAGCCCGAATCTGAATGGTAGTGCGACTATCGGTGACGGGCGATTTTTCGTGTGAGCAGGCGGATATGGGCGAGGAAGAGCCATGCGGTGGCGCTGGTAACGGTGGCCTCGAAATCCCTTGCGAGACGTCGGCATCTGCCGAGCCAGGCGAAGGTTCTTTCTACCACCCAGCGCCGCGGCAGGAGTTCAAACCCGCTCGCGGCGTCGGAGCGCTTTACGATCTGTATGGTCCATTTGCCGATTTTGGCGAGGCGTCCATTGAGTTTAGGACCGGCATAACCGCCGTCAGCGAATATGTGCCGCAACCAGGGATACAGGGATTTGACGGATTTGAGCACGTCGGGCGCCCCGTCGCGGTCCTGAATACCGGCATGATGAACGACGGCACCGACGAGGTGGCCGATTGTATCTGTGATGATGTGGCGCTTGCGGCCCTTGATCTTCTTTCCGGCATCGAACCCGCGCGGCCCGCCGGCTTCGGTGGTCTTGACCGACTGACTGTCGATCACACCGGCTGTGGGTGAAGCCTCGCGTCCGGCCATTTCCCGCGCCTGCATGACTAGGACGTGATTGATGCGATCGAACGTGCCGTCACGACAGAAGCGGTAGAAATACCCCTGCACGGTGGTGAACGGAGCGAATTCCTTCGGGATCTGGCGCCACTGACAGCCGGTTGCCAGCATGTAGAAGATGGCCTCCACAATCCTTCGAAGCGCCACCCTTCGGGGTCGGCCTCGATGCTGCGGAGCGGGCATGAACGGCTCGATCATGGCCCATTCAGCGTCGGTGAGGTCGCTTGCGTAGCGCAATCCGGCCCGGCAATATCGTCGCCGAGCGATTTCAGTCCAGGTCATCGTGTCTCCGTCCGTCTTCGCAAACGAACTGAATCACAACTTACTGAAATCGCTCAACTATCTTTTTCGGTCCGGCTCTAACGGGAAACGTTCTGACCTTAAACGACGGTCAAACGCCATTCCAGATTACATTTTCCACTTCGCCTGGTTCACTGGTGGTCGAGGCTGTCAGCGGCACAAATCCTAAAACAGTAGAGGTCGTTGTCCCGTGCTTCCGGCACGGCACTGCGGATTCCGGAGAATTCGCCCATGGATTCCGATTTTAATTCGCCCACGATTCCGACGTTTATTCGCCCGGGGATTCCGAGATTTATTCGCCCGGGTAGCGGTCTCTGTGGCTGTTGATTTCGTTGCTCTCCTGTTCTCGTTGGGTCAAGCGGTTTTTGGGGTTTGCTTGCGGATCTTGCGCAGGCTTTCGCCGGTGAGTTCGATGCGGTGGGCATTGTGGAGCAGACGGTCGAGAATGGCGTCGGCGTAGGTCGGATCGCCGATCAGCTCATGCCAATGCGCCGGGGGGATCTGGCTGGTGATGATGGTGGCGCGGCGGCCGTAGCGATCCTCGACGATCTCGAGCAGGTCGTGACGGGCGCCGGCGTCGAGTGGAGCAAGGCCGAAGTCGTCGAGGATCAGTAGATTGACGGCACCGAGGGTGCGGATCATCCGGCCGTGACGCCCTTCGGCGCGGGCGACCGCGAGTTCTGCGAAGAGTTTGGGGGCGCGCTGATAGAGCACGGTCCTGTCATCGCGACATGCCTTGTGACCGAGGGCACAGGCCAGCCACGATTTTCCGACCCCTGTCGGCCCGCTCAGGACGAGATTGTCGTGCGCGTCGATCCACTCACCCTGGATCAGCTTCTGGAACAGAGCCCGATCGAGGCCGCGGGCACTCCGGTAATCGACATCCTCGATTGCAGCGTCATGGCGCAGCCTGGCATGGCGCAGCCTTGTGCTCAACCGCTTGTCACGTCGGACGGTGATCTCGCGGTCGAGCAGAAGACCGAGCCATTCGGCGTGACTGAGGCTGGGGGTTTCGGGATTGGCGTGCAGCTCGGTGAACGCGCGGGCCATGCCTGCAAGACCGAGCTGGTGGATCTGATCGAGGGTCGGATGGTTCAGCATGAGGCTTCTCCTTGTCATCAGTGGAAATATCCGCCGCCCCGGATGTTGGGGTGGCGGATCGGGGTGGGATCGGGACTGGCGGTGCCGGCGGCTCGCTCCAGCCGGTTATCGAGGATGGATTTGACCGAGCCGTAGGTCAGGGTGCCGATGGTGAGCGCGCGCTCGGCCGCGGCATCGAGCCGGTCGGCGCCAACACTGCGGGCCAGGCGAAGGATGCCGATGCAGGCGCGGAACCCCTGCTCCGGATGAGGCCGGCGTTCGAGGATCAGGGTGCAGAGTGTCGCGACCGAGGGACCAAGCCGTGCGGCTTCCTGATGGATCCGTGCGATGGTCCAGTCGCCATAACGCCGGTGGCTCGAGGGCATGTGCTCGGCGATCGTCGTGTGTTTGCCGTTACCCGGCCTGCGTGCGTGCACGGCGATCCGTTCGCCACGGAGAAAGATCTCGACCGTGCGCACGGTGAACCGGGCCTCGACCTCGGCGCGGGCGTGCCGGTAGGGGACGGAGTAAAAATGCTTCTCGATCTCGACGTGATAATCGATGCCGACCCGCCGGCGCCGCCATTGCGCCAGCACATAGGGTTCGGCCGGCAGTTCCTTCAGCGCGGGACGATCGAGTGTTTCCAGCAGATGCCGTCTTGTCGCCCCCAGGCGACGGACGACCCGCTCCTCGTTCAGCCAGCGGCAGAATTCAGCGATCGCGGCATTCAGTTCGGCGAGGCCGTAAAATGCCCGGTTGCGCAGCTTGCCCAGCAGCCACCGCTCCGCCAGCAAAACCGCCACCTCGACCTTCGCCTTGTCACGCGGCCGCCGCGGCCGCGCCGGGAGAATGGCCGTGCCGTAATGGCGCGCCATATCGGTGTAGGTCCGGTTGACCTGTGGATCGTAGAGGCAGGCGCGGATGATCGCGACCCTGGCGTTGTCGGGCACCAGCAGCGCCGGCACGCCGCCAATTGCTGCCAGAGTGCGATTATGCGCCTCGATCCAGTCCGGCAGGGTCTGGGTCCAGGTCGCCTCAGCATAGGTGAAGCTCGATGCGCCGAGAACGGCGACGAAGATCTGGGCCGCACGCGTCTCGCCGGTGAGCCGGTCGATCACCACCGGCACCGTGTCGCCGGCATAATCGACGAACAGCTTCTCGCCCGATGCGTGGGTCTGGCGCATCGTCACCGGTAGCCGGGCTTCCCAGCTCCGGTAGAGCTCGCAGAACCGGCTGTAGCGATACCCATCCGGGTGCTCGGCAATATACTCGTCCCACAGGATCGACAGCGTCACGTGCTTGCGCTGCAACTCGCGGCGGATACGCCCCCAGTCCGGCTCATCCACACGTCGATGCCCCGGCCGCTTGCCCACCGCGCCGTCGAACAAGCGCCTTTCCAATGCCGCTTCGGACAGCGCCAGAGCCCCTGGCCCATCGAGCCCGGCCGCCTCCAGTCGCCGCAGCGTCAAGCGCACCGTCGATGCCGCAACCCCGACCCGGATCCCCACCTGGCGGGTCGAAAGCCCCGCCATCCTCAATCTGACAATCTCGCGCACATCGCGCATCGCAATCCGCTCCACTGGCATTCATCCGCTCCCTCGATCAGCCAAAGGGAGGGAACCTGAACCAGCCAGCAGAGACCTCAAGCCAACCCGGCCAACCCCGCCCGCCTGGGCGAATAAAAGTCGGAACAGGTGGGCGAATTAATCTCGGAATAGGTGGGCGAATAATTCCCGGAATCCCGGGCGAGTTAATCTCGGAATCCCGGGCGAATTGAGCCCGGAATCAGCACGGCACCCGGCTTCTGACGCCGGATGGCTTGCGGCTGGTGGAAACGCTGTCCGAGGGGGATCATGTCATCACCCGGAATGGCGACAGCCGCAAGATTGTCTGGCACGGCCAGCGACGAGTGGATTGTCGTCGGCACCGATCGCCGGAGTTGGTTCTGCCCGTGCTGATCGAGAAGGATGCCTTTGGTTCAGGTCAACCATGCCGGGATCTTTACCTCTCGCCGGATCATGCGATTTGGATTGAGGGATATCTCATTGAAATCAAAAAATTGATTAATGGACTCTCGATACGACAGGTATCCGTGCCGAGTGTAACATATCACCATATCGAACTCGAGACCCATGATGTGGTTTTGGCGGAAATGCTACCGACCGAAACCTACCTTGATTGTGGAAATCGAAACCAGTTTTTTGATTGTGACAGTCACGTCATGCTCTTTGCCGGCTTCGACCACCTCGCCCGCGATCCGGAACGGGTTTGCGCGCCCATCCTCGATCAAGGCCCCCATCTCGCGCGCATCAGGACCGTTGTGCAATATCGGCTCGTCGCGCGCGGTTTTCGGCAGATACCTGGAAATTTTGGGGTCTGCGTGAACGGCAAGGCTCTCGTACCAATGGGCGATACAGCGGCAATCAGCGTGTATCGGCTGCCGCATGGAACTCATAGGGTCGAGTTGCGGTCATCAACATCACGCCCGGCTGAACTGAATCCCGCCTCGGAGGACTGGCGCAAACTCGGGATTGCCATCGGCAACGTCATGCTGGACTCAGCGGTGGTCGATATGTCCGCTGAATGCTTCGAATCCGGGTTTTACGAACCTGAAAATATTGGGTCCGACTGCTTCAGATGGACAGACGGGGGTGCTCTGCTGGATGTTCGCGGCGCGACAGAACTGACCTTCAATGTCAGGGCCGTTGCGCCGCTATGGGATCTTTCCGAAGTTTATTGCCAGTCTTCGCCGCAACGTCATGCCGCAACGTCGCGTTCCGGATAACCTGTCTGAGTCCCAGAGCTGCCTGCTGGGCTGCTGCGGCAGCAACATCACCCCAATACGGAACCATTTCGCTGCTTTTCAGGTCATGTAACTGAGATACTTTGCCGACGAAGGTGCCACGCTGGTCTTTGACCGTCCAATCGAGCTCAACCAGATTATTTTCGGCATTATGAACCGATTTATGGATATGGCTTATCTTCACGTTACCGCTGACCAGAAAATCAGCGTCCGATTTATCTTCAACCAGGACGATGCCCTGTCTTGGCAGATCTCGTGAGAGGTCAAGTTTCAGGGCGTGGTCGCCATCGCCAGGAGCACCGGTAACGCCGAGGAGCAGCACCTGGGGAGGACGATTTTCAAGAGAGGCCGGATTGCTCTGTTGCACAGCGGCATTGATCGCGGCGAGTTGCCTGGCGAGGCGTGGGGCGGCCGACGCGGCGGTATGGGCGATGGTTTCCGGATTGCCCTCTGCCCACTGGGCGGCATTCACGGGCTGGCCTGCCAGATGGCCGTATGTTTTGTGATTGGGGCCGATGATTCTGAAGTCTGGAGTTGTCAGCCCCGCGGAAGTGGTCGCTGTCGCCAGAAGTTCCCAATCGTAGCTTTGCGGGATGCGGACCATGGCCGGAACATTCTGGTCATCCAGCGCGCGGGCCAGATCGTGAGCGTAGGCCTTCGACGCGCTGCCTCCGAGCAATGCGGCAGGGGAAGGGGTGATGACCAGAACCGGGGGCGGCGGCACGGCGAGGTGCGCGCCCTCAATCCCCGGCTTGCCGAGCAGGGGCTGGGGCAAGGTTCCGCATCCAGCCAGCAAGAGTGTGAAGGCCACCCAGACCAGGCGTTTCATGCACGCCTCATGATGATCGATATCTGATGCCCGCCGGGGCCTTCACTGCGGAGGGTCCGGCGACGATGGGAGAAATAGCCCGTCTCATCGGCCAGCGTGTCATGCGGCAGGATCGTTGTCTGGATACCGATTGCCGCAAGACGCGCGGCGCAGTAGCCGGGGAGATCGAAGTGCCAATGCCCAGGTCTGCCATTCGAAAAAAAGCGTGCATCTTCGGCTGCGCGGGCCAGCACGGCCTGCCGCATGTCTGCCCCCACCTCGTAACTCTCTTTGTGAATGCACGGGCCGATTGCTGCGCTTATTCCCTCGGCGCCGATCCGGCGCATCAGCTCCGTGGTCTGTTCAAGAATACCAGCAACCGCGCCGCGCCATCCAGCATGGGCGGCGCCCACGATTTTGCCATCGTGCGAGCTGAACAGAACCGGCGCGCAATCTGCGGTAATGATGCCGAGGCCGATCGCCGGCTGGTCGGTGACCATCGCATCCGCTTCAATCATCGCGGCTCCGGGCACAGGATTCAGGATAACCCGCGCGCCATGCACCTGTTTCAGCCCGACAAGCTGGTTGGGTATTCCCCCGATGGCGCGCATGGCGCGGGAACGGTTCTCGGCAACGTTCAGGGGATCGTCCTTGCCATATTGCCCGCAATTCAGGCTTCCATACGCTCCCTCGGAGACGCCACCCCGTCTTGAGAAAAAGCCATGGGGGGAGGCGAGCCCCGCAGTGGTGAAAGGTATCATGACAAAAATCCCGGAAGTCGTTCAAATCCTCGTGGAGCCAGGGCCATTACACGGAAAAGGCTACCCATTGCTTCCGGTGCGGTGAGCCGCTGTGTGGCCGCAAGCAGCCGTATTGCGTCGTCGGGTTGAGCGTGACGCCCGAGCTGGGCGGTGCGTTCATGAATGCCCATCGTCGCGAGAAAGGCGCCCTGAGGCTGGGGGCCCTGGATATCGACGCCCGCTTGATGACCTATCAAGGCCATACGAGCAAAATCGACATGTGCTGTAAGATCGCTGCGGCCAGGATTCGCGAGCGGATCCGCAGGTCTACCATTTTCAATCGCCTGAAGGGTTGCGCCGGCGCCGCCGCTATCATGGCCATAATCGATCAGCAGCGCCGCGCCGCCGCGAGTTGCGATACGTTTGCCAAGGTCGCGCACAAACGCTTCTCCGCCCTCATTGCGCTCGATGATCGCGCCGTCTGGCGCGCCGGGTAGAGCGACATCGGTGGGCACCTCGATAAAATTTCCATCCGCCACATAACGTTCATGCCAGCTTGCTCCGCGCCTGATGAATTGGCGTATCGGCAGCGCATCGAGGAATTCGTTCGCGACAAGCAGGATTGGCCGATCGGGGATCGTCGACAGATCCGCGTGTATTTCAGCCTGCGGGAGTTTTTGCCGTAACAGGGGGATCAATCGCGGCGACGTCTCGATCAGGTGTATTTCCGCGGCTTGGATGAAATCCGGCATGGCGCGGCCGGCGGCGCGCAGCGCGTCCGTCATCAGGTGCCCATTCCCTGGTCCGGCTTCAACCAGAGAAAAGACGCCTGGGCGACCGAGCTTTTCCCAAGCGATAGCCGACCAGAGGCCGATCAGTTCGCCAAAAACCTGGCTGACTTCCGGCGCTGTGGTAAAATCCTTGAACGGATCACATTTTGCGTAGTAGGCGGCGTTGGCCCGCGCCATGAAAGCGTCCAGCCGCGCGATCATGCCCCGGCTGAAGCCACCTGCGGGCGAGTAACATATTTCGCCCGCCAGATCATGGTCGCACCGATCACGATCATCGGGATGGAGAGCAACTGGCCCATGGTCAGCCCGAACATCAAATATCCAAGGAACCAGTCTGGCTGGCGGAAGCCTTCGGCAACCGTTCGTGCGATGCCGTAGCCCATCACGAACATGCCGCCGAGATATCCAGGCTGGTTGCGGATACGCTCGTTGCGGGAGGCGAAGAACAGCACAAGGAACAGGACCAGCCCTTCGAGCGTGGCTTCGATCAACTCGGAAGGATACCGAGGAACGTCCGACCCCGACTCCGGATAAATCATGCGAAATGGAAACCATGACGGGGCAGGGCGGCCCCAGAGCTCGCCATTCACGAAATTCGCAATCCGGCCGAGGAAGAGCCCGATGGGCACCGGCACGGCTACCCGGTCGCCAAACTGCCACGGATCGAGGCCGTTCCGCTTGCAGTAGATCAGGATCGCAACCGCGACACCCAGCATTCCGCCGTGAAAGCTCATGCCGCCATCCCACACGGCGTAGGTGCGGTTGAGGTGGTCAAGAAAATAAATGGGCTGATAGAACAGGATGTAGCCCAGCCGCCCCCCCAGAACCACCCCGAGCGTTGCCCAGGACAGGAAGTCGTCGACCTGTTCATGGGTTGCGGCGACGGGCGCTTCCCTGACCAGCCGGCGCATCAGCCTCCAGCCAAGCACCAAAGCCGTGATGTAGGCCAAAGCATAATAGTGCACGGCGAACGGACCGAACCGTACCAGGATCGGATCGAAATGCGGCCAGATATAAACATTTTTCATCGGTACGGGTCCGGCCGGCCGAGAAAGCGCTTTATGTAGGTTTCAATGCCCTGTTCGAGCGTGGTGAACGTCGTGTCGAACCCTGCGGCGCGGAGGCGGTCCATCCGCGCTTCGGTGAACGATTGATACTGGCCGACCAGATTTTGAGGCATTGGCACAAATTCTATCCGCTCCGCAACGCCGCAGGCGGCGCACACGGCGCGCGCCAGATCGGCGTAGCTCCGCGCTTTTCCAGTGCCCAGATTGAACAGACCGCTGACCTCCGGGTGAGCAAGCAGGAACATGATCGCCGCGACAACATCATCGACCCAGATGAAGTCGCGGGCTTGTTCGCCATCGGCGATCTCGTCTCTGTCGGACCGGAACAGGCGCGCAGGTCCGCCTACGGCGACTTCGTCATACTTGACCTTGATCACCGAGATCATGCGGCCCTTGTGGTACTCGTTCGGGCCGTAAACATTGAAGAATTTCAATCCCGCCCATTGGGGGGGGCGAGGCCGGCCGGCCGCACATTGGCCCGCAACCCATAGATCGAATGCATGCTTTGACCACCCGTACAGGTTGAGCGGGCGCAACCTGCGGAGCGCATCGATGTCGTTATCATCATCAAAACCGAACGCGCCATCGCCATAGGTCGATGCCGAGGATGCATAGATGAACGGCCGTTCTTTCGCGGCACACCAACGCCAGAGCATCTGGCTGAGCATGACGTTCGAGCGCCAGACGAGGTCACCGTCCGATGCCGTTGTCTCACTGATCGCCCCCAGATGGACAATGGCGTCTATTGGCGGATCGCTGGCGAGAAAATGTTCCAGATCGTCCGGATCAACAATCGCCGAGGGAGGGTGCGCCCTGAGGTTGCGCCATTTTCCATTTGCACGCAGCCGATCGACAATGACGGTTTCCCGACCGCTTCCGTACAATTCGGCATGGAGATTGGAGCCGATGAACCCTGCCCCGCCCGTGACCAGTATCATGGACGTGGTTATAGTGGGGATACGATGATCCGTCATCACCACTTGCAGGAGAAAAGGCATGACCGAGAGACCGCGATTTTTTGATGATCTGGCGGGCCTCGCTGGCGGCGCCCTGTCTGCTGCCAGCGGCTTGCGCGACGAAATTTCCGCAATGGTCCGCACCCGGGTGGATGAGGCAATCCGGCGTCTCGATCTGGTCAGGCGTGACGAATTCGATGCGGTGATGGAGCTTGCTGCTCGGGCGAGAGCCGATGCGGATACCCTCGCAGCTCGGATCTCCCGCCTCGAAGACATTGTTCATCGTTCGCAAGAAGCCCAGCTCTCCGTTCCAGCGCCGGCTGAAAATGTGGACGCCGAACAGGCGCCCACGCCCGATCAGGAAGGCAGCACTCCGAACTGACGCAAGAAACTGAGCAGGTGGAGGAGCGGGAGGCCGAGTATGGCGAAGAAATCGCCATCGATCCGCTCGAACAGTTGAATGCCCGGCCCCTCCAGCCTGTAAGCACCAACCGAGTATAATATCCGATCGCCTTCCGACCGGATATGAGCGGCGATGAATGCGTCGGATAAGGGGCGCATTTTCAGTCTGGGAGCCTCCGAATGCGCCCAGATACATGCGCCCCCCGCCGCGCAGACGATGGCGGTTTCCAACTGGTGCACGCGGCCTGAAAGCTTCCGCAAGTGTTCGGCTGCAGCTGATGCGTCGGCTGGTTTGTCAAACCAGCGACCCTCGCAATCCAATATCTGATCGGCCCCGATCACCAGCTGATCGGGGTGTCGGGCCGATACGGCCAGCGCCTTTTCCCGCGCCAGCGCCATGGCCGCCGCGGCGGCCGACTGGCCGGCGTCCCGGAAGGACTGCTTGATCGGCGCCTCGTCGATATCAGACGCAACCGCAGTTGCCATCACGCCGGCGGATCGCAGCATCGATTGCCGCGTGGCCGATGTGCTGGCGAGAATGACCTCCACTCAAAATCCCTCGAGAACGATCTTGCCGCGCGTGGTTCCGCTTTCCATGGCCGCATGCGCGCGTCGCAGGTTGGCTGCCGTGATCGGCCCGTAATTCTCGGTCATCGTGGTACGAAGAACCTCCTGATCGATCAGGCGGCTTACCGACTGGAGGATATGATGCTGCTCGATCATCTGCGCTGTCTGGTGAAGCGAGCGGGCAAACATGTATTCGGTATGCACCGAGGCCGATTTGTTGAATATCTCGTGCATGTCGAGCGGCCCCGTCGACTCGATGAGGCCGATCCGCCCTTCGGGAGCCAGCACATGGCACAGTTCGCGCCAGTGCTTTTCGACATGATTTGTGCAGAAAATGTAACTCGGCGCACTGACTTCGACCATCTCGAGCTGGGCAGCCAGGGGATGATGGTGGTCGATGACGTGATGAGCGCCGAGCGAGGCGCACCAGTTGATCGTTTCCGGTCGCGATGCC
This sequence comes from Acidocella sp. C78, assembly GCF_907164655.1. Lineage (NCBI taxonomy): Bacteria > Pseudomonadati > Pseudomonadota > Alphaproteobacteria > Acetobacterales > Acidocellaceae > Acidocella > Acidocella sp. C78. Next base: position 40,245 of record NZ_CAJQZK010000020.1, on the reverse strand, counting down.
GTTGCGACCACGACGAGACCGGTAAGCTGGCGCGCCAGCTGGATCGCCATCGAGCCGACGCCGCCGGCGCCGCCAACGATCAGCAATGTATCGTGATGGACCCGATCTCTCGGGATGGAGAAACGGTCGAAAAGCATTTCCCACGCGGTCAGAGTGGTCAGTGGCAGAGCTGCCGCCTCGGCAAAGCTCAGAGACCGGGGTTTGCGGGCAACAAGGCGCTCATCAACCGCCTGGAACTGCGCGTTCGACCCCTGACGATCGACGGAACCAGCATAAAACACCTCGTCACCAATGCCGAACCGGGTCACGCCGGGGCCTACGGCCCGCACGATGCCGGCGGCGTCAAAGCCGAGGATGCGCGGCTCGCCGAGTGGTTCGTTGCGGCGTCTGATTTTCGTATCGACCGGATTCACCGATACGGCGCGGATCTCGACCAGGACATCATGGGCGCGCAGCACGGGATCGGGCGCCTCGATATCGATCAGCGCGTCATCCGCGGTGATCGGCAGAGAATGCGTAAAGGCGACTGCTTTCATGGATTGGCCTTGTTCATAGGGTTTGAGATGTGTGGCGGTCAGGAAATCCGCAGGAGTCCGGGGCCTTCGCGACGCAGCCAGCCTGCCGCCTCTGCGCGGTGTGGTGTCAGGGTCTCGACCAGCGTCCAGAAATCCGGTCCATGGTTCATATGACGCAAATGAGCTGTTTCGTGTGCGACAACATAGTGCTGAACGAAGCGTGGAGCCATGATCAGACGCCAGGAGAACATCATCGTTCCATCGGCGGTGCAACTACCCCACCGGGTCCTGGTATCCTTGATCCGGACCTCACCGGGGCGGGCATGGAACTGTGCCGCCATTCTCCGCGCCATTGCCGAGAATTCGCGAAAGGCCAGATCGCGCAACATGTCGCGCACGCGTCGGGCGAGGAAATCCGGGTGGCCGGAAACCCGTATCACCGGGGTCTCGATCACGGCCCCGCCGCGGGCTCGTACATCGTGCACGATCCTGTGCGGTTGACCGAAAACCGGGATTTCATTTCCGTCCGCGATCACGAGTGCGGGCGGCAGGGAGGCCAGTCGTTCTGCAACCCATGATTCGTGTCCCCGCAGCAGAGCCAGCCCGGCCTGCCGCGATCCGCGCGGCGGCAACGTGATGACGATCCGGCCTGCTTGCGGATCGATACGCAATGCAACCCGCCTCGCCCGTTCGTTTTTCCGCCAGATGATCGTGGTCTGCATGCCGGCGACGACGACGGGCTCAGCCTCTTCTACCGGAGTGATGCTGAACGGCACGAGGGGCATCAGGAAATCCTATTTGTCGTGATGACCGGCTCGCGGCCAGAGAACCGGCCACTCAACGATATGATCCTCCAGATTTTCAACGGATCTTTCTGTTCGCACCCGTCCGGCCACCGATGCGCCGGCCCGACATGTGCTTTCCGGATCGCCCGTGCGCAGTGGATGCCAATCCGGGAGATCGCGCCCCTCGGCAACGAGGCGGTAAGCGCAAGAGGGCGGCAGCCAGTCGATCGTCTCAACGAGCTCGGGCGTCAACGCTGTGCAGTCGGGAACCTTTCGCAGGCGATTTTTATAGTCGAGACACCGTCCCGTCCTCAGGTCAAGCTGATGACAAGAAACATCCGTGAAGGCGAGTTCATTCGTTTCCTCGTCTCTCAACTTGTGCAGGCAACACCGGCCGCAACCATCGCAGAGGGATTCCCATTCCGATTGGGTCATCTCTCCAAGGCGTTTCCGACGCCAGAACGGTTCAACACCGGATTGCGACATGGGTGCAGTCTAGCCCGGACGCGGAAGCCAGAAAAGGATCGGAACGCCAACATTGGTGCCTGGTGCGACAATCAAACGGCATGCGGCGGTGGCCAGCCCTAAAAATTCGCGGGGTTGCGTGCCAAGATCCGCCATGCGTCCCCAAGATCATCCGTTGTGATGTCATCCCCGCGCAGGAATAATCCTTTTGGATAAGGGCTTTAGCCACCGTATCTGGAGAGCATTGCCCGCAGCGGATTGGCGCCGGCATTGTTGACCGCCATGTTGACCACGATCTGGCGCGGGGCGATGGCCTGTCCGTAATATTGCTGGTCGAGTGCCTCATCATTCGAGAAAACAGAGCCTGACAGAGAAATGCCACCGTAAAGCCCGCGCGCCTTGGCAAATGTGACGATATCGGCGCCAAGTGCCGTTCCGGTCGAGCCACCGATCCCTGCGCCGATCGTGGCCACCGAAACGCCGGCATCGGCACCAACCTTGAACTGGCTGCTAAGGAACGCGTTCAGCGCGGTGTCGTTCATCAGCATCATGATGACCTCGGCATCCTGCGCGCCGATCTGAAGACCGAAGCTGCCGCTCCCCATCGTGTAGAAAGCCGGATCAGACCATGAACCACCGGCCGCGCGTGAAACCAGCACGCAGCTTCCGCCTTCCCCGCCAATGAAGAAGCCTGCCTTGAAGATACGCGGACAGACCACCACCGCCTTGGCATTTCGGAGCATCTGGGTGGCCTGCCCGGCCGAAGCGGTCCCCGATCCGAGCATGGTCTCGACCGTGAGGGTTGACCGGTCGACGAGTTCCTGAGCGGCGTTCGGCGAGCCGGCACCCGAAGCGCAGGACGCAAGGGGAACCGTGATCGACAGTGCCGTAACCCCGGCATAGAGCGCCTTTCGCACCTGGCGCCATGCCGTCGTCTTGCGTTCCGTCATTGCTCGTCTCCGCTCTGGACATCTGTTGTCCGGATGTGGCCCGGATCGGGCTGGCGTTCAAATGGAAATTTGTTCATTGACCGTTACGACCCTCCACGCGCTTCCGTGGCGCTCGAGCCGCGTGACCGACAAATTCTCGATGGCGAGGCTCAGGGCCTGGTGCGCCGTAAGGTCCAGTGCATGGGCGATTGCCGCGCGGATGGCGCCACCATGAGACACCGCGACGACATGCTGTCCTTCATGATCGGCGCGCAACCGCTCGAGACCGGCGCCCACCCTTTGGCGTAGCTGGGCGAAACTCTCCCCCTCGGGCGGCTGTTCGTCGCCCCCCACGGGCCAGAACGGGTGCTGCGTGCCTCGTTCAGCGAATTTGTCCATCCGCATGCCTTGCCATGTTCCGAAATCCTGCTCGATGAGGGAGGCTTCCACGCGAGGGGTCACTGGCCCATACCCCGCGCTCATGATTGCTTCCGCAGTCAGGCTCGTGCGCGACAGCGGCGTGACGACCCATTGCGCCGGGCGGGGCAGGACCTGGGCGAGTGCCGCGTAGCGCGGCGCATCCCGCACGCGGCGCAACTCGCAGATCGGGACATCCATCTGGCCATAGAGCAATGCGAGCGCCGCGGGCGTGACGGTCGCATGCCGGATCAGCCAGAACGTCGTCGGGGTCATGTCGGTTTCCGTGGGTTGCGTGAGGGGGGACGAAGAATCATTCGCCGATCGTGACCAGAGCGCCGCTACGGCGGGCCGCCCTGAACTGCAGCGCGAATATCAACCCGGCGCAGCACATCCAGAACAGGTTGAGGCCGGCGGCAATCGCAAGCTGGCCGATATCCGTTTCGTGCCGATAAAGCGCGGTGCGCATGCCGGCGAAGATATGCGCAGCCGGAAGGGCTTCAGCAACCGGCCGGAGCCACGGCGGCAGAACCGAGACCGGGTAAAACACGCAGGCGACCGGGGTGAGTCCGAATGCCAGGGTCCAGGCGAGCGCCTCGGCCGATGCCCCGTAGCGGAACAGGAGGGAAATCACGCCGAGCGCCAGCCACCACCCCATCAGGAAGAGATTGATGATAAACAGGATGAGGACAGGTCCGAACGCGAAGATATTGAATTCGTAAAGAAAAAAGGCGATACCGGCGGCGGGCGTCAGCCCCGCGACCGTGCGCAGGACCGACACGCCGAGAAGTGCCATGATCATTTCGTGCGGCCGTAGCGGGCTGACGAAGACATGGCCGAGATTGCGCGACCAGATTTCCTCCAGAAACGAAATCGTCACCCCCATCTGGGCGCGCAAGGCGACTTCCCAGAGCAGGACGCCGCCGATCAGCGCACTGGCGGTGCGAATCGTCACGTCGGCATGACCCTTCATGACGAATGCAGCCGTAAATCCCCAGATCAGCAATTCCAGGGTCGGCCAGTAGGCAAGTTCGAGAACCCGCGGCCAGGACCGCCGATAGAGGCAGAAATGCCGATAGATCAGCCCCCATATGCGGCGAAGCGGAGCCATCACGATGCAAGCGGCTCCGGATTGCGCGCGATGGCCAGAAACACCTGTTCCAGATCGTCGCGGCCATAGCGCGCGATCAGATCTGTCGGCGGACCACGGTCGACGATTCGTCCTCCCTTCATCATCAGCACCTGCGAGCAGAGTCGCTCGACTTCGGCCATGTTGTGCGATGCAAGCAGAATGGCCGCGCCGGTTTCGTCGCGATATCGCTCGAGAACGCCGCGAACGTAATCCGCTGTATCCGGATCGAGACTGGCTGTCGGCTCGTCGAGCAGCAGCAGTGACGGGCGGTTGATCAGGGCCTTGGCCAGCGCGACCCGGGTTTTTTGTCCCGCAGAAAGCGCTCCCGCCTTGCGCGGGAGGAGCGCCTCGAGGTCGAAATCCCGCGCCAGTTCGCGAATTCTGTTCTCAAGCCGCGGCACATTATAGAGATGGCCGTAGACGCGGAGATTTTCTCCGACGGTCAGCCGCATGGGCAGCGCGACATAGGGTGAGGAATAGTTCATCCGGGCGAGTGCCGCGAACCTGTCCCGCGCCATGTCGTGTCCGAGTATTTCGATCGAGCCTGCGTCCGGCGCCAGAATACCAAGCAGCATCGAAATCGTGGTTGTCTTGCCGGCGCCGTTGCCTCCCAGCAGGCCGCAAGTCGTCCCGGCCGGGAGGCTGAAGCTGACGCTGTCGACGGCGCGAACAGTGCCGAAGCACTTGGTCAGGGTCTTGACGATCACTGCATCCATGAGCGGGGGCGCGATACCGGTTTCAGATTTCCACGGTGGGTTCGCGCTTCAGCACGAACAACCCCTGTTCTCCGAAAAGATTGGCCAGGAGTGGAAAGCGCCGCCAGGGAGCGCGTCGACCCGCCTCGTCGGCCGCAAGCCATTGCTCGACCTGATAGTGGTCCTTCGCGCAGAGATCGAAGAAATCCCGGATTGTGCAAGGGTGGATGTTTGGGGTTTCGTACCACATCCGGTTCCACGTCGTGGTCATCGGCATGCGGCCTGTCGAGAATAGCTGCCAGCGCAGGCTCCAGTGGCCAAAATTCGGAAAGCTGACGATGGCTCTGCTGCCGACGCGCAGCATCTGGCGCAGCACTTCGCGTGGCTGTTCGACGGCCTGGAGCGTGCGCGACAGCACGACATAATCGAACGCGTCGTCGGGGTAATGGATCAGGTCGGTATCCGCATCCCCCTGCATCACGGGCAGGCCATGGGCAACGGCGCGGGTGACCTCGGCCATATCGATCTCGATGCCGCGGGCATCGCACCGCCGGGTCCGGGCGAGAAGGTCGATCAATGCGCCGTCGCCGCAGCCGATATCCAGCACGCGCGAGCCCGGGGGGATCATCCCGGCGATCAGCTCAAGATCGACACGCAGATTCTTCGCGACGAACCGCACCGGTGTTGCCTGGTTCATTGCACCCCCGCGGCCTCGGCTGCGCCGGCGATGAAGCCAGCCACAGTGCGATGGAAATCAGGCTCATCGAGCAGGAAGGCATCGTGCCCCTTGTCGCTCAGGATTTCGACAAAGCTGACATTTGCGGCAACCTGGTTGAGCGCACGCGCCATCGTCCGGCTTTCGGCGGTCGGAAACAACCAGTCGGAACTGAACGAGACCAGCAGGAAACGCGATTTCGTATGGCGAAACGCCGCGGCCAGCGACCCGCCATGGTCAGCAGCGAGATCGAAATAGTCCATGGCCCGGGTGATCACGATGTAGGAATTCGCATCGAACCGGCGCACAAAACTGGATCCCTGATGCTCCAGGTAGCTCTCGACAGCGAAACGCTCTCCGAATAGCGGCGAGGCGAGGGGGGTCTGGCGCTGCAGGCGCCGGCCGAACTTTCGAGTCAGCGCTGCTTCGGAGAGATAGGTGATGTGCGCCGTCATGCGGGCGACAGCGAGCCCGCGCGCCGGGATCACGCCGTGCGCGCGGTAGTGGCCATCATGAAAGTCTGGATCGGTATAGATCGCCTGCCGGCCAACCTCATGGAAGGCGATGTTCTGCGCGGAGTGGTACGGCGCAGTCGCGATCGGAACGGCAGCGAAGACCTGGTCGGGATACAACGACGCCCAGGCCAGGACCTGCATGCCGCCCATCGAGCCGCCGACAACGGCGAAAAGTCGTTCGATTCCCAGCCAGTCGATCAGCTTTTTCTGGGCTCTCACCATGTCCTGAACGGTGATCGCGGGAAAGTCGACCGACCAGGCGTCGTCACTTGCATGGCTCTTGGGGCTGCGGGGGCCTGTCGAGCCCATGCATCCACCCAGAACATTCGCACAGACCACGAAAAAACGCTGTGTGTCGATCGGCTTGCCCGGCCCCACCAGGGCATTCCACCAGCCTGGTTTGCCGGTGAGCGGGTGCTGTTCAGCCACATACTGGTCACCGGTCAGGGCATGGCAGATCAGAACCGCGTTGTCTTTTTGTGCACTGAGTGTGCCATATGTTCTGTATGCGACTTCCAGCCGCTGGAGCGTCACGCCGCAATCCAGAGCTAGGCCATCGGGAAACGATACCTTCTGATGGGGAATATCGGGAAAGGGTGAGTGGTCCATGGCTCGCAGGATATGCGCTCAACCCAAGCATGCGGCAAGGATGGGGCTTGCCGTGTGGCGAGCCTCCTGTATCAGATAGAACCGAATTGAGCTTATTGGAACGCCATGTCTGAAATTCCGCCTGCATCACCTCCTCAGGATACCGCCCCGGAGACGCTTTCCCGGCTCCGCGCCGAAATCGATTCTCTGGACGACCGTATCCACGATATGCTGATGCAGCGCGCCGAGATCATCGAACGCGTGCGCTCGCAAGGCGGCAAGCGCGGCGTGATGATCCGTCCCGGTCGCGAGGCCGCGATCCTGCGCCGGCTGCTCGCGCGGCATCAGGGGGGGCTGCCACCCCACACGATCGTCAGGATCTGGCGAGAGCTCTTTTCCGGTGCCTTGATGATCGAGGGTGGGCTTGTTGTTGCCGTTGCCGACGGTGGGCAGGCCGAATTGGTGGCCCTGGCTCGCGAACATTTCGGGCCGCTGACCTCCATGCGCCGGCATCGCACGCCCTCTCAGGCACTCACAGATATCACCGGTGAAATCGCCCATGCGGCCGTGCTGCCCATACCATCCGATGAGGATGATGATCAGGCGGCATGGTGGGTGGGCCTGATGCATGGCGGATTGCCGCGCCTGTCGATCGTCGCGAAGCTGCCATTCTGGGCGCGGCGCGGTGAGGGAGTGCCCCAGTCGGAAGCTTATGTCGTGTCGTCGTTCGTCCCGGATGCGAGCGGCGACGATAGAAGCTTGATCGGGATCGAGATTGTTCCCGATACCAGCACGGCACGCATTCTCGGGATCCTGCGTGATGCAGGTCTCGATGTCGGTTCGTTGCTGATCCGCCGGATCGCCAGGCGGGAGGCGGCCTACGCGCTGGCGGATGTAGATGGTTATATCTCGCGGGATGATCCGCGGCTCGCGGCCATTTCGGCGTTTCCTGCACCGCCGGTTGCGCTTGGTTCCTATGCGAAGCCTGCCGGCGCGCCGGGCATGATGCGATGACCGGATCGCCCGCCGCTCGGCCCGCCGTATTTTCGGTGCCGCCCTATGTGGGCGGTGAATCTCACTTGCGTGGGGTCAGCCGGGTCATCAAGCTTTCGTCCAATGAAGGGGCCTTTGGACCTCCTCCCGGGGCGATGTCCGCTTTTCAGAGCGTCGCGCCGAAACTCCACAGATACCCTGATGGAGGCGCCGTCGAATTACGGCATGCGATTGGCCGGTTTTTTGATCTCGATCCATCGAGAATTGTATGCGGCAACGGGTCTGACGATCTGATTTCCCTGCTCATCCAGTCCTATGGCGGGCCCGGCACTGAACTGATCATGAGCCGCCATGGATTTCTGATTTACGAGATCGCGGCGCGGCTCGCGGGGATGGAGGTACGCAAGGCGCCGGAGCGCGACCTTACGGCCGATGTCGATGCCCTGCTTGCCGAAGTGACACCGGCCACCCGGCTTGTGTTTCTGGCCAACCCGAATAACCCCACTGGCACGCTCGTGCCATCCGCCGACATTGCGCGCCTGCGTCGTGCGTTGCCATCGCATGTCCTGCTGGTGCTGGATGCGGCCTATGCGGAATATGTCGAAGACAGCGACTATGATCCTGGTAACGGCCTTGTCGACGCGAGCGAAAACACGGTGATGACCCGGACATTTTCCAAGATGTTTGGTCTGGGTGGCCTGAGACTCGGATGGGCGTATGCATCGCCTGCCATCGTCGACGTACTCAACCGGACAAGGATGCCCTTCAACGTCAGCGGTCCTGCTTCGGCTGCGGGAGTTGCCGCGCTGGCCGAGCAAGGGTGGGTTGAACGCAGCCGGTCCCACAACACGCGCGCGCGGGCTGAACTGTCGGCGCGTATCGAGCGGGCGGGGTTCCGCGTGTGGCCCAGCAGCGCGAATTTCGTGCTTGCCGATCTTGAAACGTCCGATCGTGCGGTCGCCGCAGACATGCACCTGCGCAGCCGAGGCATCATTGTCCGGCAAGTGGCGGCTTATGGATTGCCCCAATGCCTCAGAATCACGATCGGGACCGATGATGAATGCGCCGCCGTCGCCGACGCGCTCGACGAATTCGGCCAACGGCATGCCTGAGCCGCTGTTCAACCGCCTCGTATTGCTGGGATTCGGGCTGATCGGATCATCGATTGCGCGGGTCGCCCGCGAGCGTGGGGGTATCGCCCGGACCGTCGTTGCCCATGCGCGCACGCAGGCAACTCTCGATCGGGTTGCTGAACTCGGCATCGCCGATGAATGCGAGATCGACCCGGCGCGCGCCGTGCAGGGGGCCGACTGCGTGATATTTTGCGCACCAGTCGGTGCCTATGCCGCCTTGGCGGAGATCGTGGGTCCTCATCTTGCTCCAGGAGCGATTGTCAGCGATGTCGGATCGACCAAGCAGTCGGTCATCCGTGATATCGGACCGCATCTTCCGGACGGTGTTCATTTCGTGCCGGCCCACCCCATGGCAGGCACAGAATTTTCCGGCCCCGATGCCGGGTTCGCCGATCTGTTCAAGGGTCGATGGTGCCTGCTCACCCCTGCGACCGGAACCGACCAGGACGCGGTCAGCCGCATCAGGTTGTTTTGGGAGCGTGCCGGCGCAATGGTCAGCGTGATGGATGCCGCTCATCACGATCGTGTCGTGGCCATCGTAAGCCATCTGCCCCACCTGATCGCCTTCACGATTTGCGGGACGGCCGATGATCTGGCGGACGAGACCAGAAAGGAAGTTCTGCAGTTCGCGGCTTCCGGTTTCCGGGATTTCACGCGTATCGCAGCGTCAGACCCGACCATGTGGCGAGACGTCTTCCTGAACAATCGGGAGGCTTTGCTGGAAATGCTCGCGCGCTTCACGGAAGACGCGCAGGCCATGGCGCGGGCCGTTCGTTGGGGCGATGCCGCGTACATCGAGGACAAGGTCTTGCGGGGGCGGAAGATCCGGCAGGCTCTGATCGACCTCAATCAGGCCTGATTTCCTACGTTCAAAGCCTGTTTCGTTTGCCATGGCATGCCGGCTTCGCTATCAGGCGCAGCACCCCAGAGACATTGCAGGATAATATGGCGCCTCATCAGCCGCGGCAAAAACGCGGACGCATCATCGACGGCTGGATCGTACTGGACAAGCCACAAGGGATTACCAGTGCTCACGCTGTGGCTCGTATCAAAAGAGCATTGCAGGCCGCGAAAGTCGGTCATGGCGGCACACTCGATCCGCTGGCAACAGGGATTCTGCCGATAGCCCTTGGGCGCGCCACGAAGATGGTGCCCTACGTCATGGATGGCACCAAGCGCTATCGTTTTACCCTTCGTTTCGGTGAAGCCCGTGATACCGACGATGCGGATGGGTCGGTTGTCGCCACATCGACCTTTCGTCCTGAAACCGCTGCAATCGAAGGAGTGCTGGAGAAATTCCGGGGCAATATCATGCAGGTGCCGCCCGCTTTCTCCGCCATCAAGATTGGTGGTGAACGAGCGTATGATCTGGCGCGTGCCGGGTTGGCGCCGGAACTGCCGCCTCGTCCGGCGCAGGTGTCGCGGTTTGAACTGATCGAGCGCCCCGATGCCGATCATGCCATCTTCGAGGTCGAATCGGGAAAAGGCGTCTACATGCGATCGCTCGCGCGCGACGTGGCGCTGGCGGCGAACACCGTTGGACACATCGCCGCGCTGCGCCGCCTTTCCGTTGGCCCGTTCGATGAGGCGGGTGCGATTACGCTGGACAAGATTACCGATTCCGGCGATAGCCCCGGTGCTGATTCGAGTTTCCTGCTTCCTGTCGGGACCGCGCTGGACGACATCCCGGCTCTGGCCCTGAGTGAAGCGGAGGCTGCTGCCCTTGGAAATGGCCAGGCTTTGAGCCTTGTCCAGTTCATGGGGCGGATTCATTCGTCATGTGATCCCAATGGTGGGTTGGCACGGCTGATGACGGGCGGCCGTTTTGTGGCTCTGGGCAGGCTGAGTGATGGCCTGCTCAAGCCCGAACGTGTGCTTTAACTTTAGAAACAGGAGTATACCCGATGTCGATTACACCGGATCGCCGGCAGGAACTGATTGGCGAATACGCAAAAAAGCCCAGCGACACTGGCAGCCCGGAAGTGCAGGTTGCGCTTTTGACCGAGCGGATCGTCAATCTTACCGAGCACCTGAAGACGCATGCGAAGGATTTCCACTCGCGCCGCGGTCTTCTGATGCTTGTCGGTCGTCGCCGTCGCCTTCTGGATTACGTCAAACGCCAGGATGTCAAGCGTTACGAAGCTCTGATTGGCCGTCTCGGCCTGCGACGCTGAGCTGACGGACCGACGAACGCCAAATCGTTACACCGATCTCATCCTCCGCCCGCCGATTATGCTTGATCGGCGGGCGCGAATGGCCAAAATAAGATTAAAGACGGCATTCCGCCGCCTGACGAGGAGTAGCAAGCAATCATGGCTATGGGTCCTGACATGCGTTCCTATCGCAGCGCATCGGTTGCGGCAGGTACAGGCGTTCTGGACGAAGGTCTGCGGGCGTATATGCTGCGGGTCTATAATTGGATGGCGTCTGGCCTTCTGCTCACGGCGATCGTCTCCTACGCAATCGCAAATACCGGCCTTGTCAACGCCTTTTACCCCCTTGTCGCGGCACCTGGCGGTGCAATGGTGCGACAGCCTGGCGTTCTGGCCTATATCAGCATTTTCGCGCCGCTTGGGTTCATGCTCATAATGTCGTTTGGCGTGAACAAGCTCAGCACCGTGCAGGCCCAGGGATTGTTTTGGGCATTCTGCGCCGTGATGGGTGCGAGTTTGACCAACATCTTTCTTGTCTATACCGGCCAGTCAATCCTGACGACGTTCTTCGTTACAGCGGTGACCTTTGGCAGCATGAGCCTTTACGGCTACACGACACGTAATGATCTGACCAAATTTGGTAGTTTTCTGGTAATGGGGGTCATTGGATTGCTGGTCGCCATGATCGTCAATATTTTCCTGCATTCGCCAGTTGTGCAGTTCGCGATCAGTGCGATCGGCGTTCTTATATTCACTGGCCTTGCCGCGTACGATACGCAGAGAATCAAGGCAGATTACATCCAGTACGGTTATCGCTTCGGTGAAGGCGTAGCGGCGAAACGCAGTGTATATGATGCACTTCAGCTATATTTGAATTTTATCAACCTGTTCCTGTTTCTCTTGCAGTTCATGGGTAATCGCAAAAACTGAATTACATATTCAGCAACACGTAAACAGGCTTTGGGCAAACTCCAAAGCCTGTTTCTATTGGTACGAAATATCAGAGTATCATCCGATCAGATGAATTTACCGGATCGGATAAAAATGCTCAGATTTTTCAATGATAAGGTGCACTGTATCCGGTCCCGGAGGATCGTGCAGTCCTCTATTTCTCCTCAGCCGTTCTCGTAAAAGCCCGCTTCGATCAACTCAACAACCGCAGCGAGGGCTTCTTTCGCGTCCCACCCTTCCGCCGCAATCTCGACGGTTGAACCAAGCCCGGCGCCCAGCATCATCAATCCCATGATCGACTGCGCGGATACGGTTTGTCCATCCCGCGACACTTCCAGTGCGGCACTGAATTTTTCTGCGAGAGTCACGAGTTTCGCAGCCGCTCGGGCATGAAGCCCGCGGGTATTGGGTATGGTGACAGTTTGAGTCAGCCGGATAGGCAGTTGATCTGTATTCATCCGCAGGCGCGTTTCGGAGTAGATGGGTGGAGAATGTCTGATCCGCAGGCAATATATTTCCGGCCGGCTTCTTCAGCACAGTGAACTGCGTCAGACAGATTGTATGAGCCGCGTATTTTTGCAAGCTTTACGAGCATCGGAAGATTTACGCCAGCGATGACTTCGACGTCATCACGCTCAAGCATACTCATGGCAAGGTTGCATGGCGTGCCGCCAAACATATCCGTCAGCACGACGACACCGTCGCCGGCATCGACCTCAGAAACCCGTTCTGCAATTTCCTTCCGTTGCGTCTCTATATCAGCATCGGCCTCAACCGAAACTGTCGCGATATTGCGCTGAGGGCCAACGACATGTTCCAGGGCGTCCCGCAACGCGACTCCAAGATTGCCGTGACTCACCAAAACCATGCCGATCATTGTTCAACTCCGGGAATCGGCGGGATGGCAACATTGCCACTGGCGTTCTGGCGGCGGGCATGAACGGCTCTGATATCCAGATTTCGATGCTCGATGAGCACGCCCCATCCCCGGTCGCTCAGCCTTGTTCCAAGCATCTCGACAAACGAAACGGAGCGATGCTTTCCGCCCGTACAACCAATTGCAATCATAACGTATTTCTTGCCCTCGCGAACAAAACGCGGCAACAGGAATTCAATCAGGCCGCCGACCCGCTCGTAGAACTCGGGGAAATCAGGATCTTCGGAGATATAGGTTCTCACGGCGGGGTCAAGCCCGGTCTTTTCCCGCAGGTCGGGTATGTAATGCGGATTCCTGAGGAATCGTACGTCAATCACAAGGTCGGCTTCCTGAGGCAGCCCGGAGGGAAAGCCAAATGACACCAGGGTGATGGTCATCCCCGGCCCGCCAAGGCCAAACCTCTGCTCGATGATCTGACGCAGACCGGTCAATGATAATTGTGATGTATCTATGACCCAGTCAGCTTGGTTCCGAAGAGGCAGTGTCAGAGCCTGTTCTGCGTCGATTCCTTCCGTCACCCTGCCGGTCAGCGCCAGAGGATGGCGTCTTCTGGTTTCACTGAACCGGCGTTGTAAGGCTTCAGGGCTGGCGGTGAGGAACAGCAATTCCGGGTGGATAGAGTCGTTCGAGCGCAGGCGATTGATCGTGGATAGAACATCCTCGACGGAAAAATCTCTCGTGCGGCTGTCGATCCCAACAGCGAGAGGCCTGTCTCCGCGCGCGAGGGTTTCCACCATTGCCAGAGGCGGATTGTCTACCGCCTCATAGCCGATATCTTCCAGCGCTCGTAACCCTGAATTACGGCCTGCGCCGGACAGTCCGGTTACAATGATCAACCGGTTGGGTTGATCTCTCATGATACAAAGCATCCACAAATCTGTTCACGACGCCCAACGAGAGCGTCGAGCGCCCATTGAACCTTGATAGGCGCCGAATCCAGATGCGGATCGATGAAAATTTCTGGAATGTTAAGCTCGGTGTTGTTTTTGGGATATGGCAACCGCTCTTGTCCGGTCCCGAGCCGCACAGCCAAACGTAGGCGGGCCGTTCTGATTGCGGGCACCTTGAAGATCCCTACGCCCCATAATTCTATCATACCCGCAAGGGTGGGTGGCGCCGATGCAAATTCACCGTCTATGTGAACCTGATCGTCGGCAACGAGCAGAAATCCCCGATTAAGAAGTCTCAGCAGCAAGTCGGATTTGCCAGACCCCGAGGGGCCCAGCAACAATACGCCGTCATCATTCAACGCCGCACACGATCCATATAAAATCATCTTGAATCAAGTGTGACAAGTTTTCGGCAAAAGCGAAAGGGAGCCTTTTGACGTGACGCAAGGGCACGTATTTCGATGAAAAAACAACCAATGGTTGTTTGTTTTGCTATCGGTAGCTTCCGATCAGAAATACGCTCGATATGCACATTTGTAAAAATGTTACCCATATTTTATTTAACATATTGATAAATATAAAATTTTTGTAAAATATAATATGTATCGAATCAACATGGTCGGTTGCGGCCTCACCCGAGGCGTTGCCTATAAATATGCATAAGCCGTAACGTTGGTGAAACGCTTCAGAAAGCGGATCTAGGCGATTATGCTTTCTAATCGTATGGCGATAAGACCATGCTGGACGAAAACAGGAATTGCCATGTCGGTTGGTTTCCAAGATTGCTGTCATAGTGACAGGGCGCCTCAAGCGCTCACTACTTATTTCTTGAGTCCGCTAGATTTTTATCTAAACGATCGAATGAATTTTAAATCATTTAATAATAATTATTATTATAATTTAAATATTGAAAAATAATATATTAATTATTTGTTTTTTTGATATGATTTTGGTGGTGTTTCTTTGGTAGGGTCATGAATCATAATTTGTTTTTATTCACTCCGAGATAAAATTGGCGGGACAAATACAGGAAAATTTGCCTGTTCTGGTAGGTCGATCTTCGCTGTTTGCAGGGCGCCACAATCGCTCCAATATCCTTGCCATCAAGGGGATGACCATTTTACGTGTCAAATGCATGTAACGGTATCTTGGCGTCGCAACGCCCAAATCCACAGGTGTCGCTTTTCGGGAGCAGAAGGATCGCAAGATGTGGATACAATTTGTAACGGGCGGTTTCAGGCCTACTAAACTCGGGGATCATAGATGAGAATATTGGTTGTTGAAGATGATAAGGACGTTGGCGGTTTTGTGGTAAAAGGTCTCCGAGAGGCCGGGCATACTGTTGAGCATGCTGATAATGGCCGTGACGGCTTGTTCATGGCTGCGTCCGAGAATTTTGATGCCATTATTCTGGACCGAATGCTCCCTGGAGGGATCGACGGACTACGTCTGCTCGAAACGCTTCGCGCGCAGGACAATGCAACGCCCGTCCTGTTTCTGTCGGCGCTGGGTGAGGTGGACGACCGCGTGAAGGGTCTCAAGGCGGGGGGCGACGATTATCTCACCAAGCCATTCGCGTTTGCGGAATTGCTGGCGCGTGTCGAGGCAATGGCGCGGCGCGGCAAAGGCGAGGGACCGTCGACCCGTCTGACGGTGGGAGATCTCGAAATGGATCTGCTGTCCCGTGGCGTGAAACGAGCTGGCCAGAAGATAGATCTTCAGCCGCGTGAGTTCCGCCTGCTCGAATACCTGATGCGCCATGCCGGCCAGGTCGTCACGCGAACCATGCTTCTCGAGGGCGTTTGGGATTATCACTTCGATCCGCAGACCAACGTGATCGACGTGCATATTTCCCGGCTGCGCCAGAAGATCGACAAACCGTTCGATCTGCCGTTGCTCCACACGGTGCGTAACGCCGGCTACATGCTTCGCGTCGAGGAACCCTGAGGCCCGTCTGTGGGAAGGTCTCTATCCGATACGGCAGAGGGGCAGGATCCGCCTCGCCCGCGGGTCGTGCAGAACCGACTCCTGCGGTCGGCGGGAGTCCGTTTTGCTGTATTTTATGCTCTCGTCTTCGGCATATCAGCCATCGTGCTGGCGGGCTCACTCTATTATTCGACGATCGGTTTGCTGGGGCGGCAGACGCATGAGGCTATTCGTGTGGATGCCCGCAGCCTTGCCACACATTTCGAGGCCGGTGGCCTGACGGCTCTGGTCATTACATTGGATAGCCGGATCAGCGAGGACATAAACGATCACGCCATCTATCTGCTGGTGGATCCCCTTGGCAATCGGATTGCCGGCAACATGAGCCGGTGGCCGCAGGGCATCACTACCGCGCATGTCTGGTATCAGGTGCCGCTTGAACGGGGCGGACGAAAATCGACGGCATTGATTCGATATTACGAACTTCCAGGCGGCTTTCAGCTGCTTGTCGGCCGGGATGTCAGCACGCGGGCGCAGTTGCGCCGGATTTTGCGGGACGGTCTTCTCTGGGCGCTGGCGGCCATGGCGTTTCTGGGGGTTCTCGGCGCCATCGTTATTCGCGGCCTGTTCAAGCGCTCGCTTGCGGACATATCCGGCATCACCCGTGCGATTGCACGTGGGGATCTTACCCGGCGGGTGCGCCGCTCGGGAAACGGCGACGAGTTCGACGAACTCGCGGAAACGATCAACGACATGCTCGACCGGATCGCGAAGCTGATGGACGGCGTGCGCGAGGTTTCCAATGCAATTGCGCACGACCTTCGTACGCCGATTACCCGGGCGCGCACGCGCCTTGAGGACGCAGCATCGCATGCCCGGACCAGTGAGGAACTGAGAAACGCGGTCGAGCGGGCAACGCTCGATCTCGACGGGATCGTCAACGTCTTTCAGGCATTGTTGCGCATTGCCGAAATCGAGGCGGGCGCCAGACGATCCGCGTTCAGGGACATCGATCTTGCTCCTGTTCTTGAGGATCTCGCCGAATTCTTTGACGCTCTGGCGGATGAACGCGGCATCTCGATTCTTCGAAACTGGCCGAAATCAATCCCGCTTTTCGGCGATCGTGACATGCTGCAGCAAGCAGTCGCCAATTTGCTCGACAACGCGATCAAGTTTTCCAGCCAGGCAGACAAGGTAACGATTTCCGCTCACGCCGGCGGTGGACGTGTTGAAATCATTGTCGCCGATCACGGGCCTGGCATTCCCGAGGCTGATCTATCCCGTGCCACGGAGCGTTTTTATCGCGCGGAATCGGCACGCTCCACGCCGGGATCGGGGCTGGGCCTCGCACTCGTCTCGGCGATCGCTCAGTTGCACGGCGGCACCTTGTTGCTGGAAGACAATCAGCCCGGGTTGCGGGCCCGTCTTGTCCTTGCGCAGAAAGACGAAACCCGCCCCGCCGCCGGGCAACCCGAAGCTGCCGCGTCAATGGCGGGATAGTTTGGCAAGTCTTCCAGATGCAGTGCTCTATGATATTGATAATTATAGCATCTTTACCCGATCAGATGACTCCACCTGATCGGATGATGTTCTAACCGTGCCCGGTAGAAAAGGCCATCGGTAGCCAGAATGCCAAGGCTGCCAATGTCGCCAGCAGAACCGGCGGGGTAATCAGGATGCCGACGCGCATGTAGTCTCCCCAGCCGATCCGCACCCCCTTGCCGGCAAGGACGTGCAGCCAGAGCAGTGTCGCAAGGCTGCCGATCGGAGTGAGCTTGGGGCCGAGATCGCAACCGATGACATTGGCATAGATCATCGCGTCGCGAATCGCGGCGGGGGCATGGACATGCGCGATGGCCAGCGCGCCCACCAGCACGCTCGGCATATTGTTCATTACCGAGGAGAGCAAGGCTGCGAGAATGCCGGTGCCGAGCGAGGCGGCCCAGATTCCGTTCGCGGCGAAGATCCGTAGCAAAGCGGCGAGATGGCCGGTCAGCCCGGCATTACGCAGCCCGTAGACGACCATATACATGCCAAGACTGAAAATCACGACCTGCCAGGGCGCGCCATGCAATACGCGCCTGATGTCGATCACGCGGCGTCCGCCGACGGGCCAGCGCGCGGCGAGTGCGAGCAGCGCGAGCGCGCCGGCGATCGTGACGTAGGAGACAGGGACGCCGAGCGGGGCGGTGATGAAATAGGCCGCAAGCAACACAACCAACACCGGCCACGCGGCGCGGAAAACAACGTGGTCGTGGATCGCGTGCGCCGGGGTTTCGAGCTCGGCAAGATCATAGCGCCGGTTCGCGGCGGCGCCGTAGCGCAGCATCAGCACAGCGAGGGTCGTCGCGAGGGCGACGAGATCGACCGGGACCATCACCAATGCGTAGCGGGTAAAGCCAATTCCGAAGAAATTGGCACTGACGATGTTGACGAGGTTGGATATGACGAGCGGCAGGCTTGTCGTATCGGCGACGAAGCCGGTTGCGATGATGAAGGCGAGCGCCGCCGCGGGAGGGAATTCGAGGCTGGCGAGAACCGCCATGACGATCGGCGTCAGCAGCAGGGCGGCGCCGTCATTGGCAAAGATCGCCGAGATCACGAAACCGAGCAGCACGACCAGAGGCAGGAGCAATCGCCCGCGTCCCCGTCCCCAGCGGGCGACATGCAGCGCCGCCCAGCGAAAGAATCCAGCCTCGTCGAGAAGCAATGAAATCACGATCAGCGCGACAAAGGTGAAGGTCGCGTTCCAGACGATGTGCCAGACGGTAGGGATGTTCCGCCAGTGGACGATGCCGAGCGCGAGATCGACCGCTGCGCCAGCCATGGCGCTCCAGCCGATGCCGAGACCGCGGGGTTGCCAGATGACGAGCACGAGTGTGGCGATGAAGATCGCGAAGGCGAGCATGATGTTGCTTCCGGCTGAAGGACGGGAGGGTCAAGGCTGGTGCCGGTCGCCTTCCTTGGCGAAGGCGCCCCGTTGGGGGGCGGGCAGAATATCGAGCACGGTTTCCGACGGGCGGCAGAGACGCACGCCGCGGTCGGTCACCACGATCGGCCGGTTGATCAGGATCGGATGCGCCATCATCGCATCCAGCAGTGCCTCGTCAGTCAGCGTATCGTCATCGAGGCCGAGTTCAGCATAGGGCGTACCCTTTTCGCGCAGCACGGCGCGCACGGAGACACCCATGCGCGCGATCAAGTCACGCAATTCTTCGCGGCTTGGCGGCGTTTGCAGGTATTCGATCACGTTCGGCTCGATTCCCGCATTGCGGATGAAGCCGAGGACGTTGCGTGACGTGCCGCAGGCGGGATTATGATAAATCGTAACACTCACAATACTGATCCTTGTCGGTCTACGGGCAGGTTGAGATTTGTGGCCGATCCCCAAGCGGGAATGAGCCATGGGCTGTTCATCGGCCCGTCATGGGCCTTGTCGCGCCGCCATGGGGCTGGGATCGCACAATGCAGGATAGATGGTGGAACCCCGACCACAGCAGTTTTTCGCGAGATAAGACACAAGGTCGTTCATGGCGGAAAAATCGGCTGCGTAGATCACGTTGCGGCTTACGCGCCGTTGCGTGATCAGGTCAGCTCGGGCCAGGGCCTGGACATGAAATGTCAGGGAGGACGGCATAAGATCGAGGCGCTCGGCGATTTCGCCTGCGGCTAGCCCGCCCGGTCCTGCTTCAACCAACAGACGATAGGTGGCAAGCCGATGTTCATGTGCAAGGGCGGAGAGGGCGGTCACCATCCAGGCGATATCGCGGCCAGCCCGGCTTTGTTCCGATTTTTCCATAAATATCGAAATATCATATGATAGCATAATTGCAAGGCGGGTTGCGTAGACGCAATTCGGCAGGCTCGCAGTTTGACGATTGTCCCGACACGCGCTTGGTAGTGTTCAACAACATGATGCAAACGCAAGAATGGAAAGGAAACGAAATGCCCAACCCGCGCTGGCGTCATCGTCCCGAGGGGTCGAACTGGGGAGATTTCGGGCCGGATGACCAGAATGGCCGTCTCAACCTCATTACGGCGGAAAAGGTAAGGCAGGGGCTTGCGGAGGCGCATGAGGGGCTTGTTTTCTGCCTCAGCCTACCGCTCGATTATCCGGGGGGTAGCCTGCTCAACGAACGGCGCCACCCGCCGGTTCTGCGGCCAACCTTGCGGGGAGATCGGCCGAATTTCAATTGCACGCTGACGGGTCCGGAACGTATGCGAACCGATGTGTTCAATGACGATCTGGCGATCATCCATCTGCAATACTCGACGCAGTGGGATGCCCTGTCTCATGTCGGCGGCCTCTTCGACGTCGATGGAGACGGGATTCTGGAGAAGGTTTTCTACAACGGCTTTCGCGCCGGGGAGCACATTATCGGACCTGAGGATGGCAGGGATGCTGGCATTCAGCCCACGATGAGGCGGCAAAGCACATCGAATGCCGGGGCGCTCGGAATCGAGCGCATGGCCAGTCGTGGGGTGCAGGGGCGCGGCGTTATGATCGACTTGCGGGCGCATTACGGCGATGCCCGCACACTGGTCGGCTACGATGAACTCATGCGGGTGATCGAGGCCGATCGTGTCGAAGTCGAAACCGGAGACATGGTCTGCCTGCATACAGGCTTCGCCCAGCATCTCCTCGAGATGGACCGCAAGCCGGATGGGTCGATCCTTCATGGAGCCTGTGCGGTTCTGAATGGCCGTGATGCCCGGTTGCTGAACTGGATCACGGCAAGTGGCCTCGCCGTCCTGATTGCCGATAATTACGCCGTCGAAGCCTTCCCGGCGCAGCCTGGAGCCGATGAATGCTGTTCGGTTTTGCCGATCCATGAACATTGTCTGTTCAAGAACGGCATTCATCTCGGCGAGCTATGGCATCTGACACCTCTCGCGGATTGGCTGCGCTCGAACAGGCGCTCGAGGTTCCTGCTGACCGCGCCACCTCTGCGGCTGCCAGGTGCGGTCGGCTCGCCGGTGACGCCGATTGCGACGGTATGAAATTTGATGCCAACAGATCGTGCATCCGCCGTACCCGTCGCCGAAAGCGCTGGCAATCAAACTCTGTGGCAGGCTGGTGCCGGGTGAGGGATTTGAACCCCCGACCTTCGGTTTACAAAACCGCTGCACTACCGCTGTGCTAACCCGGCACGGTACCGTCTGATTACCCTGCCCGGCTGCCAGACTCAACATGCGGCGCCGCTGATCCAGTGGGAAGCGTTGATTGTTCAGCTCCCGCCGAGATAGTCGATCGCCGCGTCGACGCCGCCGCGGGCATGCGGCACGCGGGCGAGGCGTAGCGCCATCTCGACCACGCCGAGCGTGCCCAGAAGCATGGGTTCATTCAGATCGCCCATATGGCCGATGCGGAACACCTTGCCGCCAAGCGGATCGAGGCCAGCGCCAAGCGAAACGTTGAACCGGTCATAGGCGATCCTGCGCACGGCCTCGGCGTCGTGGCCCTCGGGCATGTGGATCGCCGTTACAGAATCCGACCGCCTTGCCTGTTCGGTGCAGAAGAAGGCCACACCCTGGTTGCCGCTCCAGACCGAAACCGCTCGCCGCGTCGCTTCCGCGAGGCGACGATGGCGGCGCCACACCGCCTCGATCCCTTCAGCCTCGATGAGCCGGACGGATTCCAGAAGTCCGCAAATTGGGGCGATGGGCACGGTCCCGGTGAAGCTGCGGTGCCGGCGCGCCATCATCCTGGTCCAGTCGAAATAGAACCGCGTCAGCCGTGCCCCGGCATGGGCGGCAAGCGCCTTGTCGCTCACCGCGGTGAAGGCGAGGCCCGCTGGCAGCATCAGCCCCTTCTGGCTGCCGCCCACCACAGCGTCGATTCCCCAGTCGGCCAAGCGGAATTCGAACGAGCCGAAGGAGGAGATGGTGTCGACAAGAAGCAGCGCCGGATGGCTCGCCGCGTCCAGCGCGGCGCGGATCTCGTGTAGCGGCAGCGCCACGCCGGTCGAGGTTTCGTTATGGACGATACAGATTGCCTTAATTTCGTGCGCCGAATCGGCAGCGAGTCGGTCGGCGATGGCGCCAATATCGGGGCCGCGCCGCCAGTCGGCTTCCGGCATCTCGACCTCAAGGCCGAGCGTGCGCGCCATGGCTCCCCACACACGGGAGAAATACCCGGCCTCCGGCATCAGAATCCGATCGCCCGGGGAGAACAGGTTCTGTAGCGTTGCCTCCCAGGCGCCGTGACCGCTGGAGGTGTAGATGAACACCTCGCCGGTCGTGAACAGCAACCGTTTCAGCCCTGCCACCGCGCGGTCATAGATCTCGATGAAATCGGCGCTCATGAAATCGGTCGTCGGCCGGTCCATGGCCCGCAGCACGGGATCGGGAATGTTGGTCGGGCCGGGATTCGCGAAGAACAGACGGCCTGGCTTGCGGGGGGTATCGGTGGTCATCGGTCCTCGGTTCCTTCGGCAATGGCGGATATGGGTTTCAACGTCCGCGGTCCGCCGCACGGATCATTTCAGACGCAGGGCCAGATGATGGTTCGTGGAACGATCGGGCGGATCGGAAACGCAGCGACATCCATTCGATATAGCGCGCATGGAGTTGGGGCCATACCTGTTCCCTCCGCGTGGCTCTTTTCTGGATGCCGTCGCCGAGGGGCCGGTATGCGGGGAACGCCAGAGAAGGATTACCCGAGCACGGATTGCAGGAATTCCCGGGTGCGCTCTTCCCGCGGTTCGCCGAAAATTTCCTCCGGCGCGCCCTGCTCGGCGATGCGGCCCTGGTCGAAGAAACAGACGCGGTCGGAGATTTCGCGGGCGAAGCGCATTTCGTGGGTGACCATCAGCATGGTCAGGTCGTGCTCATGCGCGAGGTCGCGGATGACGTTCAGCACCTCGCCGACGAGCTGCGGATCGAGCGCCGAGGTCGGTTCGTCGAACAGGATCACCCGCGGGCGCATGGCGAGGGCGCGGGCGATCGCGACGCGCTGTTTCTGGCCGCCGGAGAGCTGGCGTGGATAGGCGTCCTTCTTGTCGGCGAGGCCGACGAGGTCGAGCAGGCCGGTCGCCCGTTCGATCGCTTCCTCCTTCGGGATTTTCAGCACGGCGACTGGCGCCTCGATGATGTTGCGCAGCACCGTCATGTGCGGGAACAGGTTGAAGCCTTGGAACACCATGCCGACCCGGGTGCGGATCTCGCGCAGATGCCGTGGCGAGGCCTTGAACGGCCCCTTGCCGCCGGGTTCATGATAGGAAATCCCGTCAAGCTCGACCCGACCTTGCTGGAACGGCTCCAGCGTCATCAGGATGCGCAGCACGGTGGACTTGCCGGAGCCGGATGGGCCGATCAGCGTCACCTTCTCGCCGGGGGCGACGTGGAAGTCGAAATCGTCGAGCACGGTCAGAGGGCCGAATCGCTTCGTCACCTTCTCGAAACGGATGATCTCGTCCGGGGCCGTGCCGGGTTCGGCGGGCGGGCTCATCGCAATGGAACTCCTTCCTTGGGCAGCACCCGGTCGAGCCGGTTGACGGCGGTGCTGGCGATCACCGTCAGCAGCAGGAACAGGGCGCCGACGATGGTCAGCGGGATGAGGTAGCGATAGGTGCGGTCGCCGATGATCTGGGCGAGGTTGAGCATTTCCATCACCGTCACGGTCGAGAGTACTGGCGTGTCCTTGATCATCGAGACGAGGTAGTTGCCGAGTGCCGGGATGATGCGCGGGATCGCCTGCGGCAGGATGATGGTGCGGTAGAGCCGCGCGCGGGAGAGGTTCAGCGCCGTCGCCGCCTCGATCTGGCCGCGATCGACCGCTTCGAGCCCGGCGCGGTAGACCTCGGACGTGTAGGCGCTGTACTGCACGCCGAGGGCGAGCACGCCGGTGAACAGGGCGGGCAGGGTAACGCCGTATTTCGGCAGCACGTAATAGAGGAAAAAGAGCTGCACGAGCAGCGGCGTGTCGCGGAGGAATTCGATGGCCACCGCGGTGGGCCAGGCGATGATCCGCAGCGGCACCCGCCGCAGCAGGGCGAGGACGAGGCCGAGCAGCAGGGCGACCAGGAAGCCGAGGATGGTCGCCTCCACCGTAATCTTCATGCCGATCAGCAGGATCGGCAGGATCGAGATCGCGAAGGCGAGCGGGCTGTGGAGATCCCAGTGGATGCCGTAGATCATGCGTGCGCCCCCCGTGACGGGGCGAGATGGCGGCGGCTCCAGCGCTCGATCAGGCGGCTCAGCGCCGTCAGCACCAGCGCCATGCCGAAATACATCAGCAGGGTCAGCGTGTAGATCGGCGTGCTGGCGAGGGTGAGGTTGCGCAGCGCGTCGGCATGGAAGGTGAGGTCGCTGATGGTGATCAGCGAGACCAGCGAGGTGTCCTTCAGGTTCTGGATCGCGAGATTGCCGAAGGGCGGCATCATCTCGGCGAGGGCCTGGGGCATGATGATCCGCCAGAGCGCCTGGCGGCGGGTGAAGTTGAGCGCGGTCGAGGCTTCCCACTGCTCGCGCGGGACGGCGTTGATCGCGCCGCGCACGACCTCGGCGCCATAGGCGCCGATATTCAGCGAGAGGGCGAGCACGCCGCTGGCCATCGGCGGCAGCGAGGGGCCGAGCAGGGGCAACGCGTAGTAGAGCCAGAACATCTGCACCAGCAGCGAGGTGCCGCGGAAGATCTCGATATAGACGGCGGCGGTGACGCGGACGGCGCGGCTGCGCGAGACGCGGCCGAGACCGGCGACGAAGGACAGGGCCGCGCCCAGCACCGTCGAATACGCCGTGATCTCGGCCGTGATCCACGCGCCGCGCGCGAGCGGGGCGATGAAGCCGGTCCAGTGCATCAGGTCCGCTCCGCCGCGCCGGTCGTCACGCCTTGCAGCGATCCGCCGTGGTCATCTGGCGGGCGGCTTCGACGTCCTGCTTCGTCAGGCCGTATTTCATCAGCGTGTGGGCCCAGGCGTCGGTTTTCTTGTAGGCGTCGAGCGCCTTGTCGAAGGCGGTAAGGAGGGAGGTCTCGTTCTTGCGGAAGCTGAAGGCGCCGTAGCTGCGGACCGAGTGGCCGTCGACCATCGGCTGGGTGAAGGGGGCGGCGGGCTCGACGGCCTTGCTGTGGCGGGCGAGGCGGGCGACGGTGAGGCCGGTCGCGGCGTAGGCGGCGACGCGGCCATCGGCCACGGCGGAGAGCGCGTCGGCATTGGCGCTGAGATTGACGATCTGGCTGTCATGGATGCCGACGGCATGGGCGAAGCGGAGTTCGTCGGCGCCGCTGACAAGTGCCAGTTTCTTGTCGCGGTGCTTGAGGAACCAGTCATAGCCGTGAATGCCGTGCGGATTGCCGGCCTTGACCAGCAGGCCCTCGCCATAGCTCGAATTGATCGCCGAGAAGGCGACCTGGGTGCAGCGCGCCGGCAGGACGTTCTGGCTGGCGGCGACCATGTCGAACCGGCGGGCCTTGAGGCCGGGGATCAGCGAGCCGAAGGGGGTGACGACCCATTGCTGGCGGTGGATGCCGATTTCACCGAGGACGTGTTTCGCGACGTCGGGGGCGATGCCGTGGGCCTGGCCGTCGGCGTTCATGAAGCCGTAAGGCACCTCGTTGGCGATGGCGATGCGGATGAAGCCGCGGCGGCGGATGCCCTCGAGCACGGTTGCCGCCTCGGCCTCGCCGCCGAGGGTTGCGGCGGTCATGCCGGCGCCGAACAGGGTGAGCGCGCCGCGCCGCGTTGTTGAAAATGTCATGTTTCCCTCCTCTTCCTCTCGCTCTCGAACAATCAATCCGGGTCCGCCACGTGTTTGCGGGTGGTAAAGAGTAGTGATTCAAATCTGGTAATGAAACCCGCTTTGGGCAGATTTTGCCGAGAGGGCTGCCGCGATCATGAAAATACTCATGAAAAATAATGGGAAATTCGTAAAATCAAATTTTTGAATGAATCTGGACAAGGCGAGGGGATGAGGTCGTGGTGATTGGCGGAGGCTTTTGGGGTTGGCATCATGATCTGCCTGATTTAAGGTCCAACAGATATTTTGCTTGCGTCAATCTGGGAGGCGGTGACGGATTATCTGGCCGCGCGCTTGTCGTGATTGTTTTATTTCGAAATCGTAACGAAAAGGGCGCGATGGTGCGGCGCGCGTCAGGCGCCGTTTCGGCGGTTCCGGCGGGCGGGGGGCGGATGCGCGAGCCGCGCGGCGGCATCGGGACCGGAGGCGGGAACGGGTTGTGCGGCGTATGGTGACGGCACGGCGGCTCGTGCCGGTACGGGATCGGGCGCGGGATCAGGCGCGGGATCGGGGCGTTTGGGGCGGCGCAGCGCCGGCGGCGGGCGCAGGCCGAGGATGTGGCAGAGCGGGCGCAGGGCGCGCCCGGCGGCCGGTGAGGCGGCGGCCAGGGCGAGGATTTCGGGGTCGTTCAGCAAGTGGCGGATCTGGCCGGCGGCGGCGGGGATGAGGGTGCCGAGCCAGCCGAGGCGGCGCGGCAGCGGATGCGGGTGCGACGGGGACGGATGGCGGGCGGGTGCGGGATGGCGCGCGCGCGGGGCGCTGCGGGCCGTCCAGCGCCGCGGCGAGACGGTCGGCGAGGTGGCGCAGGCGCGTCCAGATCAGGATCACCAAGGGGCCGGCGATGCTGCGTCGGTGACCCTCCGCGGCCACGCGGTCGTACAGCGTCGCGAGGATCGCGTGGAAGCGGCTGCCGGGGCTGGGGAGGGGGACGGCGCTGGCTGTGCCCCAAAGGACCACGGCGGCCGGGGGGTGGGCAAGGGCGGCGGTGTCGTCAGGCGGCGCTCGCGCGCGGGTGCGAGGGGGTGGTGGCGATGAAGCGGTAGGTGGCGGCGATGCCGGCGCCGCGCTGGGCCGGGTGCGCGAGATCGGTATAGCGGAAAACCTGCATGATGCCGGCGGCCACATAGGGGTCGATGAACATCGTATCGCGCGGCGGGTCGGCATAGTCGCCGAGCCAGACGAAGGTGGGGATCGAGAGCATGGCGGATGCGGTCTTGAAGGCGCTGTCGCTGCCGATCATCAGGTCGCATTGTGCGACATGGGCGAGGGAGTCGCTGATCTCGGCGCAGCAGACGGCGGTGAGATTGTCGCGTGGCGCAAGGCCGTAACTCTCGATTTCCGCCGCGGTGCCGAAGAGAAGCAGATCGGCGTCGAGCGGGAGAAGCGCGTCGAGGATCGCGGGCGGCAGGGTTTTCGGCGGGATGCCCCACTGGCGCTGCAGGGCGACGGCATAGGCCGAGCCGCCGAGATGGATGCCGATGGTGCGGCGCGTGCCGTCTAAGCGCGCCGGCGCGGGGGGAAAGGGATTGGCGGCGAAATAGTGCGCGCGCGGGCAGATCATGTGCGGACCGAGCACGTCGAGATGCTCGATGATGCGGCGGCGGGACGCTTCATCGTTGAAATGGAAGATGGTCTCGACCTCGATGCCGAGGCCCGAGAACAGCGCTTCGGCGCCGCGCTGGTGGGTGGCGACGATGAGGCGCGCCCCCCTTGCCGCCGGTTGGAGGAGAACCGGCAGGCATTGCAGGAAATCGCCGATCCCGCCTTCGAGGAACAGGAACGGGCTGGCGGTGTGGTTCGACATGCGCCCAGGGTATCACCCTGCGCTTAATTTTTGCGTAACGGCTTCGGTGTGCGAGGGTTGGCGCGTTGCGCGGGTGGCCGGGCCGGAGTCGGATGGAGCGGAAGAATGGCGAAGGGATACTGGATCGCGAGCGTCGATGTCAGCGACGCCGAGGCCTATGCGGCCTATGTGCGGGAGAACGCGGTGGCGTTCGCGAAATATGGCGCGCGGTTCCTGGTGCGCGGCGGGGCGGCGCAGGCGGTCGAGGGCGGGATGCGGTCGCGGATCGTGGTGCTGGAATTCCCCGACCACGCGGCGGCGCTGGCCTGCTATCACTCGCCCGAATACGCGAGGGCGAAGGCGCTGCGCGACGGGGCGTCGGTCGCCGATGTGGTGGTGGTCGAGGGGTATGACGGGGCGCAGCCCGGCGCGGCCTGAGCGCGGGCGGATGCGCGCCCCGCTTGCCGCGCTGGCGCTGGCCTGGCTGCCGCTGGCGGCGGCGCGGGCGCGGGTGGTGCGGCTGGACACGGCGCTCGGGCCGGAGCGTGTGCTGGTGCTGCGCCCGGCGCATCCGCGCGCGACGCTGGTGATACTGCCGGGCGGGACCTGCGCGGCCACCGGCATGGGCCGGGCTTCGCCGCGATTGTCGCCGGGCTGGTGCGGCTCGTGCGGCGGCGGGGAGCCTCGCCGGGGTGGTGCTCACCGAGACCCGGGTTCGCGGTCATGAGGCAGACGTGAGGAAAGTCTGTCTATTTTCCGATGGATTTTCGATGCGGAATCGGAGCGTGTATCTATGAGGCGGCCTTGGCCTGCGGCGGCTCGATGACTGTGAGCAGCTTCTTTGGCTTTGATATTCCAAGATTTTTCAGGATCTCGGCAGCTTCGGGGCTGATTTTCGTGCGCTGAACAATAGTCCGGCCGGCGATCTGATAGCGGACCGCCTTGAGGCCGGCCAGGATGTGGGCGATCCGCGCCCAGGGAAGGCCGCAGCGCAACTCCGCCGAGCGCTGTATCTGCAGGGCAAGGACGCAGAGCCGGACATGCGCCTCGATCCGGCGCGGGCTCCAGTGATACATCGGCCGGACCTCGAGCCCGGTCTGCTTCATCCGCCGGAAGCAGGCTTCGATGATGGTCCCGCCTTTGTAGCCGAGGGCGACGTCCTCGGTGGACAGCGTGTCGTCGTTGGTGATCACGACGAACTTGCCGTCGAAGCGGGCGGCATGGGCGATCTTTCCGGAATCCAGATGCGGCCTGCCGGCCGCATCCGTGCTCAGAGCCCGAATCTGAATGGTAGTGCGACTATCGGTGACGGGCGATTTTTCGTGTGAGCAGGCGGATATGGGCGAGGAAGAGCCATGCGGTGGCGCTGGTAACGGTGGCCTCGAAATCCCTTGCGAGACGTCGGCATCTGCCGAGCCAGGCGAAGGTTCTTTCTACCACCCAGCGCCGCGGCAGGAGTTCAAACCCGCTCGCGGCGTCGGAGCGCTTTACGATCTGTATGGTCCATTTGCCGATTTTGGCGAGGCGTCCATTGAGTTTAGGACCGGCATAACCGCCGTCAGCGAATATGTGCCGCAACCAGGGATACAGGGATTTGACGGATTTGAGCACGTCGGGCGCCCCGTCGCGGTCCTGAATACCGGCATGATGAACGACGGCACCGACGAGGTGGCCGATTGTATCTGTGATGATGTGGCGCTTGCGGCCCTTGATCTTCTTTCCGGCATCGAACCCGCGCGGCCCGCCGGCTTCGGTGGTCTTGACCGACTGACTGTCGATCACACCGGCTGTGGGCGAAGCCTCGCGTCCGGCCATTTCCCGCGCCTGCATGACTAGGACGTGATTGATGCGATCGAACGTGCCGTCACGACAGAAGCGGTAGAAATACCCCTGCACGGTGGTGAACGGAGCGAATTCCTTCGGGATCTGGCGCCACTGACAGCCGGTTGCCAGCATGTAGAAGATGGCCTCCACAATCCTTCGAAGCGCCACCCTTCGGGGTCGGCCTCGATGCTGCGGAGCGGGCATGAACGGCTCGATCATGGCCCATTCAGCGTCGGTGAGGTCGCTTGCGTAGCGCAATCCGGCCCGGCAATATCGTCGCCGAGCGATTTCAGTCCAGGTCATCGTGTCTCCGTCCGTCTTCGCAAACGAACTGAATCACAACTTACTGAAATCGCTCAACTATCTTTTTCGGTCCGGCTCTCAGGTAGCGGCCGTAGCGGCGCGAGGTGAGCAGTGCGCAGGCGGCCTTGGGATGCTCGGCATCACGTGCGGCGAGCAACGCCAGTTCGGCGCGCAGGCCGGCCAGAACCTCGTCGCGATGCTGGCGCTGCCGCTCGGCTTCCTCAGGGTTCAGGCAAAGAACGTAACGCTTGCGCCGCTCACCGTCGCCGACCACGACCTCCTTGGCCTGAAGATTGTCGGCAACCTTCCGATAGCGCCCCGGTCGGGTCAGAACCGCCTCATCCACATCGCGCAGCCGGCGCATCGGCACCGCCAGGATGTAGTGGCCGAGCCCCTTGCTCAGCGCCATCAGATTGTCCGCCGAATACATGCCAGCGTCGCCGACGAACAGGCAGCGCCCAAGGTTCCAGGCGCGCAGATCCTCCTTGATCCTCGCCACCGTCGCGACATCGGCGGTGTCGCCCGGCAGCACCCAGGAGCGAACCGGCATGCCGTCCCGTGTCACCGCCATGGCGATGATCACCTGCGGCTGATTGTCGCGTCCTTCCTTGCTGTGGCCGCGCCGGCGCAGCGGGGCGAACAGCCGCCCGGCCCAGACTTGCTCGGTCTCGTCGGCCTCGTCGATCTCGAAATAGGCCGTCGTGGTGTCATAGAAGATCAGATCGACATCGAGGCGGAACAGGTCGGCGGCCCGCAGGAACACCGCCCGCTCGATCGCGTCGGCCCAGACCGCCAGAACATCGAGGGCGCGGTAGAGGTGGTCGACCGTCAAATCAGTCGCCTCCGGCAGCCAGGCAGTGTCGGTGAGCCACCGCTCCGCGCAGGCACGCTTCGAGCCTGGATCATCGAGCCGGTTCGCCGCCATCGCGAACAACGCCGCCTCATGCGGAGCGGTGAGCTCCGCCTTGCTCAGGCAATCCCTGACCGCCGGGCCGATGCCGAGTTCCTCCCACAGATGCCGCGCTGTCAGCGGAATGCCGAACTCGAAGGCGGCGTCGATCTCGATATCGGGCGGCGCGGTGCCTGCCGGCGCGCCATCACCGACCTGCTCGTCATCGCCCAGCACACGGTTGATGCTGCGCACCAGCCGCTCGAGAGCGGCGCGATCGAGTTGATCCGCACGGCCGAAACTGTGGATCACCTGGGTCTCCGACCGCTTGCTGTCGGTGTTCCAGACGTTCTCCGCGAGCCCATAGTAGCGGACCGTGGAGCCGTCGCGGTTCCGGCGCTGGGTGACACGCAGATACATGCCTATCGAATAGCGTATCTCGTCAGGTTATAAAAGACACAAGGCCGAGAGTCGTGTGTCTATGTGTTGGCGCAGATTCCGCCCACTCCACGATCATTCAATCCAACCAATTCAACCACTTGCCCAAGCCACACACAGCCAAATGTGCCTCATGACCGCGAACACGGGCGAGACGGCGTCGGTGCCGGGCCGGCTCAGCCGGATGACGGTGTTCGACGCCGATCCGGCCGCGGTGCGGCCGCCGGTGCTGATCGTCGCCAACCGGGACGACCGCTGCCCGGTCGCGCCGCCTGGACAGCCGCCGGCGATCGCGCGGGCGCTGGATGGGGCATCGTCGGTGACGGTACGAATGGTCGCGGGCGGGACGGCGGGAGACTGGCCTTGCGGTTCGCTCGGCCCGCACGGGTATCTCGGGATCGAGGGGCGGGTCGAGACGGTGATTGCCGGGTGGATCGGGGCGCTGCACCTCGAAAAAGAAAAAGGCGGTGCCTAAGCACCGCCAAGTTTAGGGAGGAAACGTCCTGAGATTTTTCTAGCACGGCAGCGGGATTTGTGAGTTGTTTTTGTTGCAGCGCAGCATTGCCGTGATCCGCGTGCCGCGCGTGGCTTGAGGCGCCGGGTCAGAGCTCGCGGGCGAGGGCGGCGCGGGCGGCGGCGGTGGCGTTGACGCAGTCGGGGCTGGCCGCGAGATCGCCTGGATTGGCGGCGCAGGCGGCGAGCGCGGCCTGGCGGGCGGCGGCGTGGCCGGCGAACCAGGGGACGTCGTGCGTCGCCGCCGCATGGGCCGCCGGTGCGGCGAGGGCGAGGATGAGCGAAAGCAGGATCTTGCGAGTCATGGTCTTGGTCCTTGCGTGGTGGTCTGCCCCCGATGTGCGCCCGCGCGCGGCGGCGCGGTAGGCGCGGGGGCTGCAAAAGACCCTTGCCGGGACGGCACGGATGCGCACATCCGGCGGGCTGGGATCAGGAAGATTCGGGGGCGATGCGGCGGGCGCGCAGGCGGCGGATGCGGCGGGCATCGGCGTCGAGGACCAGGAACTCGATGCCGGCGGGGTGGGAGATGATCTCGCCGCGGGTGGGCACGCGGCCGGCGAGGGTGAAGACGAGGCCGCCCACCGTGTCGAGATCGGCTTCCTTTTCCTCGTCGGTCAGGAAGTCGCCGAACCGGGCGGTGAAATCCTCGACCGGGAGGCGGGCGTTGAGATCGACCGCGCCGTCGTCACGGTCGATCATCAGCGGGCCCTCGATCTCGTCGTGCTCGTCGTCGATGTCGCCGACGATGGTCTCGACGAGGTCCTCGATGGTGACGAGGCCGTCAACGCCGCCATATTCGTCGATGACGAGGGCGAGATGGGTGCGGCGCTGGCGCATCTGCAGCAGCAGGTCGAGCACCGGGATCTGGGGCGCGACCATCAGCGGGCGGCGGAGGATGGCGCGGAGCGAGAAGGATTCGGGACGGCCGGTGTAGCCGACCACGTCCTTGATGTGGACCATGCCGAGAATGTCGTCGAGATGCTCGCCGAAGACGGGCATGCGGGAATGGCCCTCGCGGCGGATCTGGTCGATCGCCTGGTCCAGCGTGACGTCGGCGCGCATGGCGACGATGTCGGCGCGGGGGATCATCACGTCGTCGGCGGTGATGCCGCGCAGGCGGAGCACGTTGGCGATCAGTGCGCGTTCCTGGCGGTCGAGCCCGGTGCCGCCCTCATCGCCGCCGGCTTCCTCGGCGGCTTCCTCCATCAGCTCGCCGATCTGCCGGCGCAGGTCGGGCTGCTCGCGCATCTTGCTGAGCAGGCGGGAGAACCAGCTGCCGCTCATCGGCGCATCCTCCGGCTTCGCCGATGAATTTTTTCGCTTCGGCGCGCAGCCGCCACGCCAGCCCTGCGCGCGGTCATATTTTGGCGCGCAGCCGCCACACCAGCCCTGCGCGCGGTCATGACGCGTATTTCCACGGGTTGGGCACGCGGAGGCGGTGCAGCAGGCGGGTTTCGAGGCGTTCCATGCGGCGGGCCTCGCCGGCTTCGTGGTGGTCCTCGCCGGCGAGGTGGAGCGCGCCGTGGACAACGAGATGGGCGAGGTGGTGCGCGGGGCGGCGGCGAGCGGCGCGGGCCTCGCGCAGGACGACGCCGAGGGCGAGGATGATCTCCGGCGGCATCTCGTAGGTGAGGACGTTGGTGGGCTTGTTGCGGCCGCGGTCGCGCGCGTTCAGCGCCTTCACCGTGCGGTTGTCGGCCAGGATGACGGGGCAGGCGGCGCCGGCGGCTTCGAGCGCGCGGGCGACCACGCGCTCGGCGTCCGGCACGAAGCGGCGCCAGCGGGGCTCAGAAATGTGGATGAGCCCCCGCAGCGCGGCGCCGCGGGGGAGGCTACTTGGAGGCTCGTTCACAGATCCCGCGCGCGCTCGCGCTGCGCCTCCGAGCGATGGTCGTAGGCCTCGACGATGCGGGCGACCAGCGGGTGGCGCACCACGTCGCCGGCATTGAAGCGGGTGACGCCGATGCCCGATACGCCTTCCAGCGTCTCCAGCGCGTCGGCCAGGCCCGAGCGGCTGCCGGGCGGCAGGTCGATCTGCGAGAGGTCGCCGGTGATGACCATGCGGGTGCCCTCGCCCATGCGGGTGAGGAACATCTTCATCTGCGCCGGGGTGGTGTTCTGCGCCTCGTCGAGGATGACGAAGGCATGGGCGAGGGTGCGGCCGCGCATGAAGGCGAGCGGGGCGATCTCGATCTCGCCGGCGGCCATGCGGCGGGCCATGACCTCGCCGGGCATCATGTCCTGCAGCGCGTCGTAGAGCGGGCGGAGATAGGGGTCGACCTTTTCCTTCATGTCGCCGGGCAGGAAGCCGAGGCGCTCGCCGGCCTCGACCGCGGGGCGGGAGAGGACGATGCGGTCGACCCGGCCGGAGGTGAGCATGGCGACGGCCTGGGCGACGGCGAGATAGGTCTTGCCGGTGCCGGCGGGGCCGATGCCGAAGACCATTTCGTGGCGGGAGAGCTCCTCGATATAGGCGGCCTGGCCGGGGCTGCGCGGGCCGACCACGCCCTTGCGGGTGCGGATCGCCGGCAGGTCGGACAGCGGCAGGCGGGGCTCGGCGGCGGGATCGACCAGGCGGGCGGCGGCATCGACCTCGGCGCCGGAGATCTGTTCGCCGCGGGCGAGACGGTCGTAGAGCGACGACAGGGCGGTTTCGGCGGCGACGACCTGGTCGGGCTCGCCCGAGATCGACACCCGGTTGCCGCGGCAGGCGAGCCGGACATGCAGGCGCTTTTCAAGGCGGGCGAGGTTGCGGTCGTGATCGCCGAGCAGGATGGAGAGCAACCCGTTGTCGTTGAAGGTGAGGGTGCGGGACAGCCTGGGCGGCTGGGATGTGACGATCTGGCTCAAGCGGCGATCTGCTCCTGTGTGAGACTGGCCATGAGAGAATTGGGGTTGGACTGCACGATTTTCACCGTGCGGAGAGTCCCGGGCGCTATGTCGGCATCGTCGACGACGACGGGTTGCAGGTAGGGCGAGCGGCCGGCGGACTGGCCGGGATGGCGGCCGGAGCCGGTGAAGAGGACCTCGAAGCTGCGGCCGACCTGGGCGCGGTTGAATTCGTGCTGCTGGTCGCGCAGCACGGCCTGGAGTTCCTGCAGGCGGGCATCCTTCACCGCCTCGTCGATCTGGTCGGCGGCGTCGGCGGCGGGGGTGCCGGGGCGGCGGGAATATTTGAAGCTGTAAGCCAGGGCAAAGCCGGTTTCGCGGACGAGCCGCATGGTCGCGGCAAAATCGGCGTCGGTCTCGCCGGGGAAGCCGACGATGAAATCCGACGACAGCGCGATGTCCGGCCGGGCCGCGCGCAGCTCGCCGGCGATGCGGCGGAACAGGTCCGCCCCGTGGCGGCGGTTCATGCGGGCGAGGACCGCATCCGAGCCAGACTGCACCGGCAGGTGCAGGAAGGGCATGAGTTTCGGATTGTCGCGATGGGCGGCGATCAGGGCGGCATCCATGTCGCGCGGGTGGGAGGTGGTGTAGCGCAGCCGGGCAAGGCCGTCGATGTCGGCGAGTTCGGCGAGCAGGCGGGCGAGGGGCCAGGTGCTGCCGTCCGGCGCTTCGCCATGCCAGGCGTTGACGTTCTGGCCGAGCAAGGCGATTTCGCGCGCCCCGCCGGCGACGAGGCGACGGGCCTCGGCGAGGATGGCGGCGGCCGGGCGGCTGGCCTCGGCGCCGCGCGTGTAGGGGACGACGCAGAAGGTGCAGAACTTGTCGCAGCCTTCCTGAATGGCGAGGAAGGCGATCGGGCCCTGGCTGGCCTGGTCCTCGGGCAGCAGGTCGAATTTCTGCGCCGCGGGGAAATCGGTGTCGATCACGGCGCGGCGCTTCTGCTCGATCTCGGCGATCAGCTCGGGCAGGCGGTGATAGGCCTGCGAGCCGACCACGAGATCCACATGCGGGGCGCGGGCGAGGATTTCCGCGCCCTCGGCCTGGGCGACGCAGCCGGCGACGGCGATCATCATCGCGCCGCCGCGGGATTCCTTCAGCGCGCGCAGGCGGCCGAGCTCGGAGAACAGTTTTTCCGAGGCGCGCTCGCGGATGTGGCAGGTGTTGAGGATCACCATGTCCGCGTCCTGGGTGGCGACCTGTTGGTAGCCGAGCGGGCGGAGGACGTCCGCCATGCGTCCACTGTCGTAGACGTTCATCTGGCAGCCCCAAGTGGTGATGTGCAGCGTGCGGCGGGAGGCGGTCTCGGTCATTCCAGTACATCCGGGCAAGGGTTTGCCCTGTGGATGTGCCGGGACGCCGGGCGGGTCAAGCGCGTGAGAATGAGATTGCTCCCGATTCCATGATCATAACTATCGCAGATCGTGGGGCGGCACTGTCAAGCGGATTCCGGTTATGCTTTCGTGAAGGGGCCGGGAAAGCGACCCTGGCGGATTGCGGCGGCGCGGGCGGCGATCTGCCGTTCGAGGCTCGCGGTCAGTGCCTTGCGACCGCCGTCGATCTCGATCGGGTCGTCGAGCACGATGGTGGCGCGCCAGTCGTGCCGACCAAGTTCGGCATAGTGCGAGGCGATGTCCATGTCGCCATACCAGGCGATGCGGGGGCGGTTGCGGCGGCAGACAGGCAGCGAATCCATTCGGTCGTAGACGATGGTGACGGGCTGGATCAGCGGCGGCGGGTCGGTTTCGGCCAGCGCGAGGAAGCTGGAGCGGAAGGGCAGCACCCGCGCGCCGTCCGACGTGGTGCCCTCGGGAAAGAGGATCAGGCTGTCGCCGGCGGCGAGGCGCTCGGCGAGTTCGGCGCGCTCGCGCCCGGCGCCGGTGCGCGCACGGCTGACGAAGATGGTGCGCCCGGCACGGGCGACGGCGCTGATGCCCGGCCAGCGCCCGACATCCGCCTTGGCGATGAAGCAGCCCGGCAGCACCGCGCCGAGGGCGACGATGTCGAGCCAGGAGGTGTGGTTGGAGACGAATAGGACAGGACGAGTCTCGGTTTCGGCCAGCCGGCCGATGACCTGGATCTGAAGGCCGAGGATGCGTGCTACGCCGCCCCAGTAGCGCAGCGGCAGCGCCCGCTTGGCGCGGCCGTGCCGGCGGATCAGCACGAGCTGGACCGGCAGCAGCGCCATTGTCCAGGCCAGCACGGCCGCGAGCCGGACATACATGCGCGCGCCGAAGATTTTTTTCACCATGGGACGCCGCCGTGGCGCGCCGCCGCGGCGTGTGGCGCGATGACATCGCATCTGGCGCACCCGTTCATGGCGCGGCGCCGCGCAGCATCATGCGCAGATCGGCGAGGATAGGGGCAGGGTCGGCGCCAAGTTCGTCGCGCAGCAGGTCGGCCCAGTCACCGATATCCTCGACTTTCGTGGGGTTGTCGCGCAGCAGTTCGCGTTTGATGAACGGATAGCCCGACAGAAGCAGGTGGCGCCAGAGATCGGAGGTGGGGTTCAGCGGGCGGCGGCGGGCAATGGCGTCGCGCAGACGCAGGATGTGCAGCCACCGGGTGAGGTCGTGCGGGTCGGCGCGCCCGCCGGGCTCGATGTCGAGATAGGGGGCGAGCTGGTCGCGGGTGATCTGCCGGGTCAGCGCCTCGTAGGACCAGAGTGCGGCGACGCGCAGACCGCCGCGGATCATCGCCTGGGTCAGCCCGACCTCGTATTTGCCGATTACATAGGCTTTCGACGGCGCCGGAATCACGCCGGACCAGAAGCTGCGGAAGGCGGGGCTGCGGATCGCGCGCGGGCCGAAGGCAACGAAATAGGACTGCAGGTGATAGCGGCGCTGCCAGCTCTCGGTCAGGCCCCAGACATCGGCTTCGTCGTAGTCGAGCCGGAGCAGCATCGAATCGATCGGGCGGACCGGACCGAAAATGCTGTCATTGGCGATGATGATCTCCTCAGTTCCGGCCTGCGGGAGATCGAGCGTTTCGATTGCGTCGCGCCAGCCGCCGAAATCGTAGCCGATGTTGCGGCGGACGAGAATGCCGGCGCAGAGGGCGAGCAGCCGGACCTCGGCGATGGGGTCGAGTTCGCCGGCATTGGTGACGAAGACGACCGAGCGGCCGGAGGCGGCGAGCTGGCCGATATAGTCGAACAGCGCCTCGCGCACCCGTCCACCGCGGTCCCAGTGCAGGAAAAGAACGACGCGCGGGCCGAGGGCGATGCCCTGGTCCGGCTTGCGGACGATGACCTGGTGCGGGTTGCGCAGCCGGCCAAGCACGGCGGCAACGCTCATCGTGGCAAGATTGCAGGCGTCGCTAAGGATGCGCCAGGCGGCGCGGAGAAGCTGGGCGGTGTTCATGGCGCGGGCGGGGCCAGTTCGGTCCTGAGGCTGTCGGGAGCGCCGTCATAGCGCGAGAGCATGGCGCGGCCCAGAGCGGTGGCTTCGGCAGCACGGCCTGTGCGGTGCAAGGCGATCATCTCGCCGCGCAGCGCTTCCCAGAATAGCGGCGGCGCGGCGTCGCCCCCCGCGAGATCGGCGGTGAAACCGCGGCGAACGGCCGCGAAGGCAAGTTCGGCGCGGTGCGGGCGGGCGGGCTCCTGAAGTTCGAGCAGGCCGAGGGCGAAGCCGGCGCCGCGCAGCGTCGCGTTTGCCGCCGGGGCAAAGCCGGCGAAGGCAGGTTCGATGCGCCGGCGCAGCAGCGATGCCACCGCGAAATCTCCTGCACTCACCGCCTGGGTGAAGCTGACCAGCGCAAGGCTGGCTATGCGCTCGGCCGACGCGCCCTCGGATTCAAGCCGGTCCAGAAGAAGAGTAAAATTGACAATGTCGCCCGTGGCGGCGGCGCAGCCCGCCCTGGCGGCGAGCAATTCGATCCGCGCAGGCGGGGCGAGGGCGGTCTCGTTCACTGGGCGATCAGGCGGATGGCTTCGTCGGGCCGGTTGAGGTGGAGCAGGCGGAGCGCGCCCTGAACCAGAGCATCACTGCTTGCGGCGTGATCGAGATGTGGCAGACCGTCGAGCAGGGTGGGCAGTACGGCGGGATCGCCGGCGACCAGGGTGAGGGCGATCAGGGCGATCGCGGCGTCGTGCCCGTCGGCATCGTCTGTCGCGGCCCAGTCGACGATCGGGGCGGATTCGGCGAGGGTAACGGCCTCGTCGTAGCGGGCGCGGTTGACCAAGGTGACGAAGGCACCGAGCGTGATCTGCCGGCGTCGCTCGGGTGAAACCTCCACCGAGGCGATGCGGGCGGGGGCGTGGGCCGGATCGCCAATGACGAGGTCGAGAATGGCAAGGCCGCTGACCGCTGCGATGCGCGGGGATCGGCCGACTTGCCGGTGACGGCGAGCGCCTCCAGGTCGGCCGCTTCGGCATAGCGGGCGGCGTCGGCGTAGCGGCCGTTGTTCACCAGCCGGCAAAACCCATCGATGACCATTTCCCGTCGCGTGGCATCATCAAGCGCAAGGCCGGACAGGCGGGATGGAATATCAGCAGGATCGCCGGTCGCAAGATCAAGCAAGGCGAGGGCGCGGCGGGTGTCGCGTCCGATCGCGTCTTCGCGGGCAACGGCGTGGCTGACGATGTTCTCGGCATCGGCCATCGCTACCGCCTCGTCGTGGCGGCCGTCAGCGACGAGGCGGGTGAAGGCGGTGAGCACCGCCTCGATCCGGCGCCGCGGGTCGATCCCCAGCGGGCGGAGCAGGAGCGGAATTTCAGCCGGGTCGGCATGGCGCTCGATGGCGCCGGCGAGGGCATTGGAAGCGTCGGTGCCGAGCGCGTCGGTGCGGCCGGCGCAGAGCGGCGCGGCACGGTGAAGCAGCGGGACGAGGGCGGTCTCCTCGCCGTCATTCGACAGGCGGACGAGGGCACCAAGCAGGAGGGCGTGCCGGGGCTTGAGGGGGCGTCGGCGCCGAGGCGATCGGCGATCGCGAGGGCGTG
Organism: Acidocella sp. C78; assembly: GCF_907164655.1. Lineage (NCBI taxonomy): Bacteria > Pseudomonadati > Pseudomonadota > Alphaproteobacteria > Acetobacterales > Acidocellaceae > Acidocella > Acidocella sp. C78. Next base: position 1,193 of record NZ_CAJQZK010000020.1, on the reverse strand, counting down.
GCGCGGATCGCCGCCGGGCCGAGGGCGAGCTGGCCGAGCACGATCAGCGCGTCCCGCCGGGTGACGGGCGGCAGGTCGGGGCCGGGTTCGGCGAGGCCTTCCGCCTGCATCAGCGCGTGAGCGAGGTCCTCCGCGCCGGCATTCACCAGCTCGATCACGCCGCGCCAGAGCACGTCGCGCCGTTCGGCCTCGGGCGCCTCGCGGGTGGCGAGGTGTGCGAAGCGGCCGAGGGTTTCGGGGGCGGCGAGGCGGGCGGCCTCGAGCGCGGCTTCGGCGGCGGCGCGGAAGGCGAGCTGGGTGGCCAGCGCGTCGTTCAGGGTGAGGCGGGCAAGGGCTTCGTGCAGGGCGGCGGCGGCATCGCCGGCGAGGGCGAAGACGGCGCTGGCGCGCGGCCGCGTGGCGGGGCGGCGCGCAGGCGGCTGGCCTCGGCGTGCAGGATCATGCCGAGATTTAGCGGCATGACCTCGTTCAGCCGGGCAAGGGGCATGGTCATCCAGTCCGCCGGGATGGTCTGCAGCGCGTCGGGCTCAAAGCCGTAGCGGGCGCGGATGGCGGGCCAGAGGCCGGATCGTGCGGCGGCAGCGGCCGGCCAGTCGAGATCGATCGCCGCCTCGAACAGGGCGCGGGCGGCGAAGCCGAGGCCGGGATCGGAGACCGGATCGAGGCGCGGGCCCGTTCGGCGAGCCAGGTGCGGAAGCGCGGGCGCTGGCGGCGTCATCCTCGGCCAACGCGCCGCGGGTGGCGCCGGCATAGGCGACCAGAGTGAGCCCTCGTGGGCAACGCGGACATTGGCGAAGCCGGCGGATTCGAGCAGGCGGCGCAGACTCGCCTCGGTCTGGAAGACCATGTGGATGCCGGGGCGAGGAGCTGGGCGAGGTCGCTTTCCGGCGTTGCGCGGTCGATCGCCGCGCCGTCGGGCGTGGTGAGCAGGAGAATGCCATCCGGCGCCAGGCGGGCGCGCAGTTCGGCGATCAAGGCTGCGGGCCGCTGGACGTGCTCGATCACCTCGGTCGCGGCGATGACGTCCCAAGGTTTGGCGTCGGGTTCAGCATCGGGCAGGGCGTCGGGGAAATAGCCGTCGATGATGTCGAGCCCAAGATCGGCGGCACCGACGCGGGCCATCGGCGAGGGGTCGATGCCAAGGCAGGTCCAGCCCATCGCGTGGCGGGCGAAGTCGAGGCCGAAACCGTAGC
>NZ_CAJQZK010000019.1:0-68799 GCF_907164655.1 Acidocella sp. C78 | reverse complement strand
TAATAAAAAACGTATATATAAACGATGCGGAAGTCGGCCTGTTTCATCTCCAGCCGGTCAGCGGCCACTTCCTGCTGATCGACGGCAAGGCCGTCTCGCCCGGTCAGGACGCCTATGCCCGGCGGCGCTGCGCCAGCGCCGAAGGGCGCGTGCGGATCGGCATGGAAATATCGTCCCATCCGCCCAACACCTGACCCGCCGCCCCACAATCCCGCCACCCGACAATCCCGCCACCCCACACCGCCGTTCCGAAATCCGGCGTAACGCCGGGCGCAAGGTCCTTGCCCACCCCCCGCCGGCCATGCTTGTTGGAAAAAATGACGGCAACCTCCGCACCGCAGGGCTTTCTGCCCCGCTTCGTCGGCTTCATCGCCGCGCTCTGCGCCTGCGTCGCCGCCGAGGGCCTGCGCTGGCGTCGCGGCGGCCCGGTCACCATCCTCGCCTGGACCCGCCTGCGCCGCCTCTGCGCCCGGCTCGAATCCCTCGCCGCCAGAGCGCCCGCCCCGCCGCGTCATCGCCCCCACCGCGAGCGATGCGGCGGCGCGAAGTCCCCCCTGCCGCGCGGCTTCGCTGGCTCCGCATCACCTTTCCCGCCGCCGCATCCCTCGCACCCCAGCTCCGCGCCCTGCTCGATGCGCCAGACGCGCACGCCTTCATCGCCGCAACCCCCGCCGCCGGCCGCATCCTCCGCCCCCTCTGCCACACGCTCGGCATCCGCCCGCCGCCGCTCCTCGCCTTGCCGCCCCGGCCGCGCAAACCCCGCCCCAAACCCGCGCTACCTCCGGGGCCAATGCCCTCGCCTCCACCCGAAAGCGCGGCCCAATACACCCGCATGAACCCCGCGGCGCCGCGCCCCGCGCAGCCGCCCGGCGGCAAGCCCGTCACCCCCTGGCCCCGCCCGCCAGACCGCCGCTTCATCCCCCCACGTCGCTCCCGCACCTGACGAGCCGGCGCCCCGCGCCCGGCCGCATACCCATGCCCCGATCCCGCGTTTGACCCGGCCGCGCGCCGATCCTAAACGCAGCGCATGACACAGTCCGAAGCCGATACCCCCACGAGCTGGCCCTTCCGCGAAGCCGAACGCGTCGTCCATCGCCTGCGCAAATCGGGAAAAACCACGGCCCTGTTCGAAACCGGCTACGGCCCCTCCGGCCTGCCCCATATCGGCACCTTCATGGAGGTCGCCCGCACCTCCTGGATCAGGCTCGCCTTCACCAGGCTCACCGGCCTGCCCTCGAAGCTGCTCGCCTTCTCCGATGATATGGACGCCTTGCGCAAAGTCCCCGGCAATGTCCCGCAGCAGGACATGCTGCGCGAGTTCATCGGCCAGCCGCTCACCCGCGTGCCCGATCCCTTCGGCACCCACCCGAGCTTCGGCGCCCACAACAACGCCCGCCTGCAAGCCTTCCTCGATTCCTTCGGCTTCGAATACGAATTCGCCTCCTCCACCGAATATTACACCTCCGGCCGCTTCAACGACGCGCTGCGCGCCGTCGCCGCGAAGCACGATGCCATCCGCGACATCATCCGCCCCACCCTCGGCCCCGAGCGCCGGGCCACCTACTCGCCCATCCTCCCGCTCCACCCGCGCACCGGCCAGGTCATGCAGGTCGCGATCGACGAGGTCGATGTCGATGCCGCAACCGTCACCTGGCGCGATCCGGAAACCGGCATCGCCCACGAAACCTCGATCCTCGATGGCGGCGCCAAGCTGCAATGGAAGGCCGACTGGGCGATGCGCTGGTTCGCCCTCGGCGTCGACTACGAAATGTCCGGCAAGGACCTGATCGATTCCGTCCGCCTCTCCAGCGCCATCGTCCGCGCCCTCGGCGCCGAGCCGCCCGAAAGCTTCACCTACGAACTCTTCCTCGATGAGCACGGCCAGAAGATCAGCAAGTCGAAGGGCAACGGCCTCTCGGTCGAGGAATGGCTCACCTACGCCCCGGCCGAAAGCCTCGGCCAGTTCATGTTCGCCTCGCCCCAGCGCGCCAAGCGCCTCTATTTCGACGTCATCCCCCGCGCCACCGACGAATACCTGACCCACCAGGACAATCTGCGCGAGGGCAAGGGCAGGGCAGAGGACAATCCCGCCTGGTTCATCCATGGCGGCGACATCCCCGCCGCGTCGAGCAGCCCGATCCCCTTCGCCATGCTGCTCAACCTCGCCTCGGTGGTGAACGCCGAAACCCCCGACCTGCTCTGGGGCTTCATCCGCGCCTACCGGCCCGAGGCAACGCCCGACTCCGCCCCCTTCCTCGCCCGCCTGGTCGATTTCGCGGTGCGGTATTATCAGGACTTCATCAAGCCCGCGAAACAATACCGCCCCCCCACCGAGCTGGAGCGCGCCGCCCTGCTCGACCTCGCGGACGGGCTGAAAACCATCCCCGACGACGCCGATGCCGAGGCGCTGCAAAACCTGCTCTACGATGTCGGCAAGCGCCACCCCTTCGCCAGCCTGCGCGAATGGTTCGGCTGCCTCTACCAGGTCCTGCTCGGCCAGAGCGAAGGCCCCCGCTTCGGCGGCTTCATCGCCCTCTACGGCATCGCCCCCACGATCGGCCTGATCGAGCAGGGTCTCGCCCGCTGACTCACCGCCCCGCCGGTCCGGCGAGTTCCTGCTGTAGCCAGGCTGAAAACCGCGCGATCAGCGGATTCGCCTGGCTCGGCTGCGGATAGACCAGGAAATGCGCGAGATAATGCAGGTCGACCGAGCGCCCCTCTAATGGCGCGACCAGCCGGCCGCTGGCGATCTCCCGTTCCGCCAGCCTGGTCGATTCGAGCGCGACACCCAACCCATCGGCCGCCATGCTGATGGCGAGAAAGCTGCGGTCGAAGCGTAGCCCGTGCGGCGCCGGCGTGCTCAGCCCGTTGGCGGCGAACCAGTCGGGCCAGCGCAGCATCTTGTTGTCGCTGTGGATCAGCGTTTCCCGCACCAGATCGCCCGGCCCCGCAATCCGCCTCGCGAGCGCCGGCGCGCAGAGCGGTGTCACGGTTTCCTCGCCAAGTGAAATCCGCACCATGCCCGGCACCACCCGCGCGGTCGGCGCCGCGGCGTAGACGATGTCGGCGTCGAAGGCGCCGTCGCTGAACCGCGCATAGTCGGTGCTCGCGGCGATCCGCACCTCGACCTGCGGGTTCGCCGCGAGAAAGCGCTGCAGCCGCGGTGCGAGCCACTGGGTCGCGAAACTCGGCGCGACATGCAGGCGCAGCAGCCGCGGCGCGCGGGTGGAGACGGACTGCATCCCCCGGCGCAGCGTGTCGAACGCCTCGGCGACATGGCGCATCAGCGTCTGTCCCTCGGCGGTCATCTCAATCGTCCTGGCCTGGCGCAGGAACAGCCGGACGCCGAGCAGGTCTTCGAGCTTGCGGATCGCGTGGCTCACCGCGCTCGGCGTCAGGCTGAGTTCGGCGGCGGCGGCGCGGAAGGAGCCGGTGCGCCCCGCGGCCTCGAAGGCGCGCAGCATCGACAGCGGAATCGTGTTCAGCATGGCGGGAGAGATGAACCGAATTCACCAATTCATGCAAATTATCCGTTTGAAATTTCATTCTCCCGGCGCTTTTCTCCGCTCCGGATACACGGAGGAAACGCATGCTGCTCAACGGCAAGACCGCGATCATATCTGGTGGCGCGAGCAAGAAGGGGATCGGCCTCGCAACCGCGCGGCTGTTCGCCGAGCACGGCGCGCGGGTCGCCATTCTCGATCTCGATCAGGGGGCTTCCGACGAGGCAGCGGCGTCGCTCGGCGCTTCGCATCTCGGCGTGGCCTGCGACGTCACCGATCGGGCAGCCTGCGATGAGGCGGCGCGCCGGGTCCTTGCCGCGTTCGGCCAGGTCGACATCCTGATCAACAATGCCGGCATCACCGAGCCGTTACGGCTGCTGGAGATCGAGGCGCGGAACTGGCAACGGGTGCTCGACGTCAACCTCACCGGCGTGTTCCATCTCAGCCAGGCGTTGCTGCCGCATATGAGCGCGCGCGGCAGCGGCTCGATCGCGTGCATGTCGTCGGTTTCGGCGCAGCGCGGCGGCGGCATTTTCGGTGGCCCGCACTATTCGGCGGCGAAGGCCGGCGTGCTCGGCCTCGCCAAGGCGATGGCGCGGGAGTTCGGCCCCGCCGGCATCCGCGTGAATGCGGTGACGCCCGGCCTGATCCAGACCGAGATCACCGGCGGCAAGCTGACCGAGGAGATGCGCGCCGAGATCCTCAAGGGGATTCCGATCGGCCGGCTCGGGACCGCCGAGGACGTGGCGCGGATCTTCCTGTTCCTCGCCTCCGATCTCTCCGCCTATGTCACGGGCGCGGTGATCGACGTCAATGGCGGCATGCTGATCCACTGATCCAGAAACAGCGTCGGGAATTCTGCGCCATGTCCTTCTCGAAACCGGTCTCGTCGCCGGACGCCCGCGACGATGGCTTCCCCCATGCCGGCTCCAACGTTTCGCTGCGCGAGCGGGCCTATCGCATCCGCCGTCACGCGCTGCGGATGGGCGAGGTGCAGGGGCAGGGTTATATCGCGCAGGCGCTCGGCATCGCCGATGTGCTCGCGGTGTCCTATTTCCATGCGCTGCGCTACCGGCCGGACGACGTGCGCTGGGAGGGGCGCGACCGCTTCCTGCTGTCGATCGGTCATTATGCGATCGCGCTTTATGCGGCGCTGATCGAGGCGGGGATTCTGCCCGAGAGCGAAATCGAGACCTATGGCGCCGACGAGAGTCGCCTGCCGATGTCGGGCATGGCCGCCTATACGCCGGGCATGGAGATTACCGGCGGCTCGCTCGGCCACGGCGTCGGCATCGCGGTCGGCATGGCGCTCGGCCTGAAGCGGAAAACATCGGATGCCTTCGTCTACACCCTGTTTTCCGACGGCGAGCTGAACGAGGGCTCGATCTGGGAAGGCGTGATGGGGCGGCGCACTGGCGGCTCGACAACCTGATCGGCATCGTCGATGTCAACGACCAGCAGGCGGACGGACCGTCCTCGGCGATGTCGTCGCGCGAGCCGCTGCATGAGCGCTTCCGTGCCTTCGGCTGGCATACCCAGCGCGTCGACGGCAACGATATCGACGCCGTCGCCGCCGCCTTCGACGCCGCGCGCGCCGCCAAAGTCGCAGCGCCACGCATCGTGATTTGCGACACTCGGATGGCGAAGGGCGTACCCTTCCTCGAAACCCGCGAGCGCAACCACTTCCTCCGCGTCGAGCCCGAGGAGTGGCAGCAGGCGATCGACCTGCTCGACGCCAGTTTCAGCGGAAAGGCCCCGTGATGAGCACCGCACCGACGCAGGCGGCGAAGCCGCGCCTGACCACATCGGCGATGATCGCCTCGATCGCCGCCCCCGGCCAGCGCACCGCGCCGGCGCCGTTCGGCAACGCGCTCGTCGAGTTGGCGAAGACCCGCCCCGAGATCGTCGGCCTGACCGCCGATCTTGCGAAATATACCGACCTGCACATTTTCGCGAAGGCCTGTCCGGAGCGCTTCTACCAGATGGGCATGGCCGAACAGCTGCTGATGTCGGCCGCCGCCGGACTCGCGCGCGAGGGGGCGCTGCCCTTCGTGACCACCTATGCCGTGTTCGCCGCCCGCCGCGCCTATGACTTCATCTGCATGGCGATCGCCGAAGAACGGCTCAACGTGAAGATCGTCTGCGCCCTGCCGGGCCTGACTTCCGGCTACGGGCCGAGCCATCAGGCGACCGAGGATATCGCGATCTTCCGCGGCATGCCGAATCTCACCATCGTCGATCCGGCCGACGCGCACGAGATCGCGCAGGCGACACCGGCGATCGCGGCGCATGACGGGCCGGTCTACATGCGGCTGCTGCGTGGCAACGTGCCGCTGATTCTCGACGAGTATGGCTATACGTTCGAGCTGGGGACGGCGAAGACGATCCGGACCGGCAACGATGTTCTGGTGATCTCGACCGGGCTCGCGACCATGCGCGCGCTGCAAGCCGCCGAGATGCTGGAGGCGGACCGCATCGGTGTCGAGGTGCTGCACGCGGCGACGATCAAGCCGCTCGATCTCGCGACGATCCTCGCCGCCGCCGGCAAAAGCGGGCGCCTCGTCGTCGTTGCCGAGAACCACACGGTGGTCGGCGGGCTTGGCGAGGCCGTGGCGGCGGGAATGCTGCGCGCCGGCATCGCGCCCCGGTTCCGCCAGATCGGCCTGCCGGACGCGTTCCTGGCCGCCGGCGCGCTGCCGACCCTGCACGACCGCTACGGTATTTCGGCCGAAGCGATGGCGCGGCAGATCAGGGCTTGGCTCTGAAACGCCAACATCAAAGCCCGGTCTGATTCATTTCGAAAGGAGGAAACAACGATGAGCAATAACACGATCCGCCGGCGCACATTGCTTGCGGGGGCGGCATCCGTGCCGGCCGTCACGATCCTGACCCGCAGGGGCGATGCCGCGCAGTTCCGCTGGAAGATGGCCACCGGCCAGGAGCCGAGCCATCCGGTGAACATCCGCGCGGCGCAGGCGATCAAGGCGATCCGCGAGGCGACCGGTGGCGGGCTCGATATCAAGCTCTACCCCGCCGCACAGCTCGGCACCGACAAGCAGCTGATCGCTCAGACCAGGCTCGGCGGCATCCAGATCATGAACATGGCAAGTTCCGTTCTGGCAACGACGATACCGCAAGCCGGCATCGTCAATATCGGCTACGCCTTCCTGACGCCGAAGGATGTGTGGGCAGCGGTCGACGGTCCGCTCGGCGCCTATATCGCGAGGAAGATCGACGCCCACGGCATGCATCAGATCGGGCCGAGCTGGGAGAACGGCTTCCGCAACGTCACCTCCGGCACAAAGCCGGTGAAGTCGCCGGCGGACCTGCACAATTTCAAGATCCGCGTCCCGCCGGCGCCGATCCTCTCGTCGATGTTCGCCGCGTTTGGCGCTGCGCCGACCGCGATCGATTTCAGCGAGGTCTATACCTCGCTCGAAAATCACGTGGTCGATGGCCAGGAAAATCCGCTGCCGATCATCTACACGGCGAAGCTCTACGACGTGCAGAAATATCTGAGCATGACTCAGCACGCCTGGGATGGCTATCTGATCATCGGCAACAAGCCGGCTTTCGCGCGGCTGCCGGCGAAATGGCAGGACATCGTGACCGCGGAATTCGGCAAGGCGGGGCATGCGGAGCGGCAGGATATCGCCGATCTCGGCAGCTCGCTGAAAGCGAAGCTGGCGGCAAGGGGGATGAACATCCTCGATGTCGACAAGGCGACGTTCCGCAGCGCCCTCGGCAAGGCGAAATACTATCCGCACTGGAAGCGGACATTCGGCGCCGAGGCCTGGGGCCTGCTCGAAAAGACGGCCGGCCCCCTCGAATAGGGCCGCACCCGGTGGCGGACGGTGGGATGAGGCTCCCGAACCGTCCGCCCTGCGGGACGCGCAAAAGCGGCGACAAGAAAACGCGGCGCCGCGCGAGCGGAACGACCGGGGGAGAGAAACGATGCAAGCATGTTCTGCAACCATGGCGTCCGGCAGGATTCGCCGGCCGGTCGCGAGGCGTGCCGGTGCCGTGCTCGACGGCGTTGGCGTCGCGCTGCTGGCGGCGGAGGTGCTGGTGCTGTTCGCTGGCATCATCGCGCGCACGGTGTTCGTTCATCCGCTGATCTGGTCGACGGAATTCGCCCGGCTGGTCTTCGTCTGGCTGACCATGATCGGCGCCGCGATCGCGGTGCGCGACGACCGGCACATGCGGATGACGGCGCTGGTGCACAGTCTGCCGGCGCGCTGGCAGTCCCGACTCCGCGCCGGGGCGGATGTGGTCCAGCTGGTCGCCGCGCTGGCGATGATCGGGCCAAGCCTCGTTTTCCTGCGGGTCGAGCGGCTGTCATCGTTGTCGCAGCTCGGCATTTCCAGCGCCTGGGAGGCCGCGGGGCTGGTGGCGGGTTTCGGGCTGATCGTGCTCTTCCTGCTGCGTGACCTGTTCGCGCATCGGGGCGCGGATGTCTGGCGCGGCGCGCTGGGGGCGGCGGTCATCGTCGGCGCGGCGTGGCTGGCCGGCCGGGCCCTGTCCGCCGACACGCTGCCGGAGGTGATCTTCGTCTTCGTCGCGATGCTGTTCGCGACTGTGCTGGCCGGCGTGCCGATCGCCTTCGCCTTCGGCTTCTGCACCAGCTTCTACCTGATGGTCACGCAGAGCGCGCCGCTCGCGGTGATGGCGAGCCAGGTGGAGCAGGGCACCTCGTCGATCATCCTGCTTGCGGTGCCGCTGTTCGTGCTGCTCGGCGGGTTGCTGACCGTGACACGCCTTGCGCCGGCGATGATGCGCTTTCTCACCGAGCTGATCGGTCCGGTGAAGGGCGGGCTGTTCTATGTGCTGATCGGCGGAATCCTGCTCGTCTCCGGCATATCGGGGGCGAAGACGGCCGATCTCGCGGCGGTCGCGCCGATCGTGGTGCCGGAGATGAGGCGGCAGAAGATCGACGAGGGGCACATTCTCTCGGTCGTCTCGTGCTGCGGCGCGATGGCCGAGACGATCCCGCCCTCGATCGTGCTGATCATCATCGGCGCGGTCACCGGCACCTCGATCTCGGCGCTGTTCGCTGCGGGGCTGATGCCGGCCATCCTGCTGGCGGTCATTCTGGCGCTGCTCTCGCGGGTCTGGGCGGGGGCTGATGCGGTGGCCTCGGCGCCGCGCGTGCCGGCGCGGCGCATCGTGCGGAGCTTCCTTTACGGCCTGCCGGCGCTGGCGCTGCCCTTCGTGATCCGCTTCGCCGTGATCGACGGCATCGCCACCGCGACCGAGGTCGCCACCATCGGCACCGTCTACGCGATCGTCCTCGGGGTCGTGTTCTATGGCGGGTTCCGGCCGGCGGCGCTGTATGACTGTGCGGCGAAGGCGGTCGGGCTGTCGGGGACGATCATGTTCATCATCGCGGTGGCCACCGCGATGAGCTGGACGCTGACCCAGTCCGGTTTCGCCGATGACATCACAAGGCTGATGCTGGCCCTGCCGGGCGGGCGCTACGGCTTCCTGCTGGGCTCGATTGTCCTGATGATCGTGCTTGGCAGCATTCTCGAGGGCATCCCGATCCTGGTGCTGTTCGGGCCGATCCTGTTTCCCATCGCCCGCACGCTGCATGTCGGCGATGTGCGCTATGGCATCATCGTCATCCTCGCGATGGGCATCGGCCTGTTCGCGCCGCCGGTCGGGCTTGGCTATTACGCCGCCGGGATCATGACCGATATCGACCCGAACCGGGCCCTGAAGACGATCTGGTGCTATCTCGCGGCGCTGGTCGTGGGCCTGCTGGCGATCGCCTTCGTGCCCTGGGGCGCGATCTGATGCGTGCCCTGGGGCGCGATCTGATGCGTGCCCTGGGGCGCGATCTGATGCGTTCCCTGATGCGTGCTCCGAGCCGGGCGGTCAGCGCATCAGGCGGGCGATCGTCGGCTGCAAGGCCACGGCGATCCGGCGCATGCCCTCGGCATCGGGGTGCAGGGCGGGTTCGGGCGGGTGCATGCGTGGGTCGACATAGAGCGCGGGGTCGGGGCGGCCGCCGGTTTCCAGCACGTGGCCGACATCGCGGAACGTCACGAGATCGCTGCGCGCATAGCGGCGGGCGAGATCTTCATTGATGATCCGGGTCTGCGCGCTGATCCAGGCCGAGCGGATCGAGGGCAGGATGCCCAGCAGCAGCACGTGCGCGCCGGGGACGTGGCGGTGCAGATCGCGCACCACCGCCTCGATTCCCGGCACCGTCTGGTCCGCGCCCCAATGGGTGCGGCCGAGATTGTTGGCGCCGATCAGCAGCACGACGAGCCTGGGATGCAGGCCGGCGAACTCGCCATGGTCGATCCGCCAGATCACGCTCGCCGTGGTATCGCCGATCAGGCCGAAATTCAGCGCGTCGTAGCGCCCGTAATACTGCCGCCAGATCGGCAGGATCTGCTGGTAGCGGTGCTTCCCCTCGCGGTGCCAGTATTCGGTGATGGAATCGCCGAGCCAGACCAGCCGCGCGCCGGGATGCGCGCGCGCCTCCTGCTTCGTGTGCTCGAAGCGGTGCTGCCACCAGGGCAGGTCCATCCGCCCGATCGGCACGGCGGCGAGATTGACGCGGGCCTGGGCGGTGAAGGGAAGCAGCAACGCCAGCAACAGGCAGAGGCGACGGATCATGCGGACCTCGATGGATCGTGGCGTCCGAAGACGCGGGGATAGATGAACAGATAGGCGCCCTGGAACAGGCCGGCGAGCAGGAAGGGGGCCGCGAGGGCGCCGGACTCGAACAGCACGCCGGCCAGCGCCGGGGCGACGCCGCGCGGCAGCAGCACCGAGATCGTGTTAACGCTGGCGGCAAGCCCCCGCCGCTCGCCGCGCACGAGGCCGAGGGCGACCGCCTGCCGCGCCCCGGCGGTGCCGCGGTTGAAGGCGGAGCGGAGGGCGTAGACGACGAGAGCCACGCCGAAGCTCGGCGAGAAGGGCAGGGCGAACAGGCTGACCAGCCCGATGCCGCGCATCAGCACCACCGCGCGCACCGTGCCGAGCCGCCGGGTCAGCCGCCCGGTGGTCAGGGCCGCGATGCCGGCGGCGGCGAAGGCGATGGCGAGCGCGGGGCCGATGGCCGCGGCCCCCGCATGGAAGCGGGCGGCGAACCACCAGGAGATGAACGGGCCGGACAGGCCGATTCCGGTGCCGTTGAGAACGTTGAGCCCGGCGAGTTTCCAGAGCAGGGAGTTCTCCGCCTTCGACACCTCCTCATGCCGCTCCGCCCGGGCTTCGGGCTTGCGCGGCGGATCGGGGGTGAGGGCGAGCAGCATTGTGGCGATGAGCGAGGCGGCGAGCGGCAAGGCGAACATCGGCCGCGATGCGCCGATCAGCCCGGCGAGCACGGCGCCGATCCCCATGCCGAAAAACCCGATCGCGGTGTTGATCGACAGCACGCTGCCGAACTCCCGTTTTTCGATCAGGCCGGACAGCCAGGATTGTTCCGCCGGCGCGAACGGGCCGGCGGCGCCGTTCGCGCCGCGGCCGAAGCCGCCGATCACCGCGGCGAAGGCGAGCGGCAGTGCCGCCGGCGTGAGCAGGCCGATCAGCGATGCGAGCACCGAAATCGCCTCATAGACGAGAACGAAGCGCTTGCGGCCGAAGCGGTCGCTCGCCGGGCCGACCAGCGTCGTCACCGCCACGGCGAACAGGATCGACAGCGCGAAGACGACGCCGAGGAACGTCGCGCTCCAGCCGAGCCTGGTGACATAGAGCGCGAAATCGACCACCAGCGCGCCCTGGGCGATGCTGCGCGCCCCGCGCGCGCCCATCAGCCGGACGATGTCGGGGCGCGCGGTCGCCATCAGGCGCCGAAGGGGATCAGGATCAGGCTCAGCCCGCCGAGGACGGCGCAGTAGATGGCGAACGGGCCGAGCGCCCAGCGGTCGTGATCGCGGAAATAGCGCATCAGGAAGGCGGTCGAGAGATAGGCGACGATCCCGGCAACGATGGCGGCGATCACGGCGGTGCCGAACATGCCGCGCGCGGCGGCGGCGTGGTGCAGCAGATGCGGCACCTCGACCACGGCGGCGCCCGCGATCACCGGGGTGGCCATCAGGAAGGCGAAGCGGGCGGCGGCCTCGTGGTCGAGCCCGCGGGTCAGGCCGCCGACGATCGCCGAGCCCGAGCGCGACAGGCCGGGCAGAAAGGCGAGGCACTGGAACAGGCCGATGATGGCGGCGTCGCGCAGCGTCATCTGACCGATGCCGAATCCGTTGCCGGCGCGGTGCCGGCGCAGCCTTTCGCCGATCACCAGCACCGCGCCATTGGCGATGAGGAAGGCGGCGGCGATCTCGGGACTGGCGAAAAGGTGCTGGATTGGCTTTTTCAGCGCGAAGCCGATGATCACGGCGGGCAGCGTGGCGACGACGAGGCGCAGCAGCAGGCCGCGCTGGGCGTCCACCTCGCCGGGGTTGCCGCGGCCGAGCAGGCCGACGAACATTGCCCACCACTCGCGCCAGAAATACAGCAGCAGCGCCGTCGCGGTGCCGACATGCAGAAGCACGACGAAGGGCAGGAAGGACGGCGCCGCCTGGTCGATCCGCCAGTGCAGCAGGGCGGGAACGATCACGACATGGCCAAGGCTGGAGACGGGAAAGAGTTCCGTGGCGCCTTGCAGGAAGGCGAACAGGATTGCGGTCAGCAGGGTCATGGCGGCTCCGGCGGTTGAAGGTGCGGCCTCACTTGGCAAACAAGTGGCGTAAAGGCAACGCGGCCGCGCGCCCGCTGGCGCCCTTGCGCCGGCCGGCTTGCCATTCCTTCACCCCACGCACATAGTCCGGTCATTATCCGGAGCCGAAGTCCGCCGCCCGGCGCGGCGGCGAGGCCCGCATGCTGGATTTGGACATTTCCATTGTCGAACCATCTCCTGCGCCTTTTGCGGCGCCTCTGGTCCCTGATCTGCACCCTGGCCCGGCCGCGCCGGCTGGTTGCGCTGTTCCTCTGTTTCGGACTGGCCACCGGCGCCGAGCTGGCCTTCCTCACGCCGATCGGCCAGGTGGCCGACGAGCCGACCCAGCTCGCCCGCGCCGACGGGCTGCTCTACGGTCAGCTTCTCGGCCATCGGGTCAGCCATCCCCACCTGCACCAGGTCTTTTCCGGGGTGATCACCGATATCGCCACCGTCAGAATCTGGCAGGTGATGCTGGAGCACGGGGTCGGCAACAAGCGGGTTTCGCCGGCGCAAATGGCCGAGGCGCGGGCGGTGCGGTGGTCCCGCCGCACGACGTTCCTCGACTGCCCGAATACCGTCACCTATTTTCCGGCGCTTTATCTTCCGGCGACGATCGGGCTCGGGTTCGGCCGGCTCGCCGGCCTGTCTCCCTGGCGGACGGTGCTGCTCGGCCGGGTCATGATGCTGGCGGCGTTTCTGGCCATGGGGGCCGCGGCGCTGGCGCTCGCACGGTGGGGTCATGCCCTGCTCTTCGCGACGCTGATGCTGCCGATGACGATGTCGCTGGCCGCCTCCTTCGATATCGACGGCCAGCTTATCGGCGCGGCGGCGCTGGCGGCGGCGCTGCTGACAAGCGATCCGGCGCGCGAACCGGGCCGGCGCCGGCTCGCCGCCCTGCTGCTCTGTCTCGTGATCATGGCCAAGCCGCCCTACGGGCTGCTGCTGTTCCTCGGCCTGCTGCCGCTGGCGCAGCCGCGGCGCCGCGCTCTCCTGGTCCGGCTGTCGCTGCTGGCGGTGCCGCCGCTGATCTGGATCGTCGTCATCCGACATGTCGCCTCCGCCCCGCTTTATTACGCGCCCCCCTATCATCCGGGGCCGCTCTGGCCCGGACCGCACGACCTGCTGTTCACCTCAGTCGATCCGGCCGACAATCTGCGCGGCCTCATCGCGCATCCCGGCGCGGCGCTCCTGCTGCCGGTTCGCGACCTCGCCGCGCATGCGCTGGTCTACCTGCGCGAGGCGATCGGCGTTCTCGGCTGGCTTTCGGTCACGCTGCCGCGCTGGCAATATCGGGGATGGGGCCTCGCCCTGCTCGCCGCCTTCATCGGCACGATGCTTGCCGGCCCCGCCGAACGCCGCTCGGCGCGCGATGCCGGGCTCGCCGCGCTGCTGGTGCTGGGCAGCGTGTGGGCGGTGATGATGGCGGTCTATCTGAGCTGGACTTATACCGGATATGACCGGATCGACGGCATCCAGGGGCGGTATTTCCTGGTGATCCTGCCGTTTCTGGCATTCGTTCGGCCCGGTCCGGGCTGGGCGCCGGGCAGTGAGGATGGGCGGCGGGCGATCGAGACGCTGGCCGCGCTGCCGGCGGTGGTCATGGCGCTGGCCGATCTCGCCGTTCTGCCGCAGATCTTCGCCCGGATCTTTTACTGATCGTTTCTTTTACTGATCGTTGCCCGAACCGGGAGAGGCGCCGGTTTGCCGCGGCGCCGGTTTGTCGGTAAAAGGAGCAACTCGCGCTCTGGTTGTGATGGCGCCGGATGCCGCGCTCGTGGCGCGCACAGGTAAATGGCGCCGGCGTATGGCGCAGGAGGAAAAGATCGTGTCGGCACAGGCAAGCCCGGTCACGGTTTCGGTCGTTGTGCCGTTTCACGATGAGGCCGGCAATGTGGCGCCGCTTTACGAGCGGCTCGCCGCCGTGCTCGACGGCAGCGGCGAGAGCTGGGAGCTGGTCTGCGTGAATGACGGCAGCCGCGACGCGACGCTCGGCGCCCTTCAGGGCCTGGTTGCGCGCGATGCGCGGGTGCGGGTGATCGACCTGTCGCGCAATTTCGGCAAGGAGGCGGCGCTGACCGCCGGGCTCGACCATGCGCGCGGCGCGGTGGCGATTCCACTCGACGCCGACTTGCAGGACCCGCCCGAGGCGATTCCGGCGCTGCTCGCGAAATGGCGCGAGGGCTACGACGTGGTCAACGCCACGCGGGTCTCGCGTGAGGGCGACGGCGCGGTGAAGCGTTTCACCGCGCATATGTTCTACCGGGTGATGAACCGGCTGAGCGACGTGCCGATCCCGCGCGATACCGGGGATTTCCGCCTGATCGCCCGGCCGGCGCTGGAGGCCCTGAAGCGGCTGCCGGAGCGGCGGCGGTTCATGAAGGGGTTGTTCGCCTGGATCGGCTTCCGCACCACCACCATCACCTATCACCGCGCCCCGCGCCATGCCGGGCGGACGAGCTGGACCTACTGGAAGCTATGGAATTTCGCGCTGGAGGGGGTGACCTCGTTTTCCAGCGCGCCGCTGCGGCTGGCGTCCTATCTCGGCTTCGCCGTTTCGCTGTTTGCCTTCGTCTATGCCGCGGTGACGATCTTTCGCAAGCTCGTCTATGGCAATCCGGTGCAGGGCTATCCCTCGCTGCTGGTCGCCATCCTGTTCCTCGGCGGGGTGCAGCTCATCGCCCTCGGCATGATCGGCGAATATCTCGGCCGGCTCTATGAAGAGAGCAAGCAGCGGCCGCTCTATATCGTGCGCGGGATCAGCGGCGGCGATTCGTCGCCGGGGTCATGAGGCGGCGAAGCGCTGGATGCGCTCGGCCATTGCCGCAACACCGTTGCCGCGATTGCCGGACAGGGCGCCGATCAGCCCCCAGTCCTTGAGGAAATCCGGCGGTGTCGCGCGGATCTCCGCCGGTGTGCGGCCGGAATAGACCTGCAACAGCATGGCGACGAGGCCGCTGACGATGGCGGCGTCCGACGCGCCGGCGAAATAGAGTTTGCCGCCTTCGAGCTTCGGCTCCAGCCAGACCCGGCTCTGGCAGCCGGGCACCAGCCGCTCCTCGGTCTTCAGCGCCTCGGGGAAGGCGGGCAGCGCCTGGCCCAGCTCGATGATGAACTGGTAGCGGTCCATCCAGTCATCGAACAGGAACAGCTCGTCGCGCAGGGCGGCGATCGCCGCGGAAGCACTTTCCTGCGCGGGGACGACGAAGGGCGGCGCGCTCATGCCAGGCGGACCAGGCGGTGATGCTTCTTGCCGGCCGAGAGCTTGGCCGCGCCGTCGATCACGTCGGCGAGGGTGACCGTGTGCGCCTCGTCGGCGATCGGGGCGTCGTTCAGCCGCGCGCCGCCGCCGCGGATCAGCCGGCGCGCCTCGCCATTGCTGGCGGCAAGACCGGCGCGAACCAGCAGGGCGAAGGCGGGAATGCCGGCTGCAAGCTCGGCGGCGGGAATGTCGATCCCCGGCAGCGTCTCCGCCGCCTCGCCGCCCTCGAAGGTGCGGCGCGCGGTCTCGGCGGCGTCCTCGGCGGCCGCGCGCCCGTGGCAGAGCGCGGTCGCCTCGGTGGCGAGGATCTTCTTCGCCTCGTTGATCTCGGCCCCTTGCAGCGCCTCGAGCCGGGCGATCTCGCCGAGCGGCAGGTCGGTGAACAGGCGGAGGAAGCGGCCGACATCGGCGTCCTCGGTGTTGCGCCAGAACTGCCAGTAGTCGAACGGGCTGCGCCGTGCGGCCGAGAGCCAGACGGCGCCGGCCGCGGTCTTGCCCATCTTCGCGCCCGAGGCGGTGGTGATCAGCGGCGCGGTCAGGCCATAGACCTGCTTGCCGTCGGTGCGGCGGACGAGGTCGATGCCCTGGACGATGTTGCCCCACTGGTCCGACCCGCCCATCTGCAGCACCACGCCATGGCGGCGGTTCAGCTCGCGGAAATCATAGGCCTGCAAAATCGAGTAGTTGAATTCGAGGAAGGTGAGGCCCTGCTCGCGCTCCAGCCGCGAGCGGACCGAATCGAAGGAGAGCATGCGGTTGACGCTGAAATGCACGCCGACCTCGCGCAGCAGGTCGATATAGCCGAGCGTGTCCAGCCAGTCGGCGTTGTTGACCATGATGGCGTCGGACGGGCCGTCGCCGAAGCGCAGATAGGCGGCGATATTGTCGCGGATACCGGCCATGTTGAGCGCGATCTGCTCCTCGGTGAGGAGCTGGCGGGCTTCCTCGCGGAACGAGGGGTCGCCGATGCGGGTGGTGCCGCCGCCGAGAATGGCAACCGGCTTGTGCCCGTGCTTCTGCAGCAGGCGGAGCATCATGATCTGGATCATGTGGCCGACATGCAGGCTGTCGGCCGTGCAGTCGAAGCCGATATAGCCGGCGATCGGGCCGGCGCGCATCGCCTCGCGCAGTCCCTCGGTGTCGGTGCACTGGAAAATGTAGCCGCGCGCTTCTGCCTCGCGCAGGAAATCGCCGGTATCGCTCATGGGCATGGTTCCGCCGTGGTCGGGGTGGCCGCAATCGGCCTGTGGGTCTTCAGATGGGCGCGGGGTAGCACGCGGGGGCCGGCGTGCCAATTCCGCCGGCCGCGCGGGCGGCGCGCAGGGCGCCGAGCAGGATCGCGAGCGGGGCGACCTCGGCATGCGCGAGGCTCGCCATCAGCGGGCCGAGCACCGGCCAGAGCCAGAGCAGCGCATCCGCCGGCTCCAGCCGGCCGCGCCGCCAGGCGAGCCACGCGGTCATGACCGAAACCCCGGTCATGTCGTTCACATAGGCATAGGGCGTGACGAGCAGCGTGAGGCAGACGGTGAGTGCGGCGCGGGCAATCGGGTCCGGCGCCGGGATGCGCCAGGCCCGCCAGCACCAGCGCGCGGCAGCCAGCGCGGCGGCGGCCTGGGCCGCGCCGGCGAGCGTCACGCCGGCGCCGAGGCTGCGCGCCATCCAGAACACCGAAACGCCGTTCAGCTCGTAGCCCGCCGGGAACGGGGCGATGAGATGGGCGTGCGCCGCCGCCATGCCCCGGCCGAGCCACGCCGCCCAGATCGCCGGGCCGGTGACCAGGGTGATCGCGCCGGCGAGGGCGGCGGCCAGCGCCGCGCCGGTGGCAAGGCCCCGCCAGTCGCCGCGGGCGAGCAGCACGACCGGGCCGAGCAGCCCGGCCTGCGGCTTGAGCGAGAGCAGGCCGAACAGCGCCCCCGCGTCCCTCCGCCGCGCCGATGCGGCGGCGAGGGCGGCGATGAACAGGCAGCCCGAGAGCGGGCCGAATTCGCCGATCGACACGCCGGTGAGCGAAGCGGGCCCGAGCAGCCCCGCCGCGATCACCGGCCAGGGCGCGCCGGCGCGGCGCAGCAGGAACGGGCAGGGCAGGGCGATCAGGATCGTCCACATCAGCAGGCCGGCGCCGGGCGCGAGCGGGGCCAGCGGCAGCATCGCGAGTAGCGCCGGCGGCGGGTAGAAGAACTGCATGAAGCCCGGCAGCCCCGGTCCCACATGTGCCGCGGTCCAGCCGAGAAAGCGCGACGGCGTGTAGAGCGACGCCGGCGCGGCCGAGACGGCGATATGCGCGGCCGGCCAGAAGGCGAAGAAATCGCTCGGCAGCACCGCCGGCACCACGTGCCGGCCCGCCAGCACGGCGGCGGCGATCACGCCCAGCAGATGCAGCGTCGCCCGCGCCGGCGCCAGCCAGGTGAGGCTGGCGATGCCGAGCACCAGCCAGGGCAGGAAGGTTCGCCCGTTCACCGCCGGGCGGAAGCTGCCGCGCGCCGCGCGAGGGTCCACGTCCGATCCTTTGTTCCACTGCTTGTAAACCCCGCCGCCGCGGCGGATAAGCAAGACATGCCCGAAACAGGTTTCCAGACCGCTAACGACGGCGCCGCGTTGCACGCGATCGGCCTGATGAGCGGCACCTCGCTCGACGGGGTCGACGCCGCGGTGATCCGGACCGATGGCGAGCGCATCCTCGCCACCGGCCGCTCGGCGACTCTGTTCTACGAAGAGCCGCTCCGCGCCCGGCTGCGCGCCCTGCTCGATGCCGCTCCAGGGCTTGCCGCCGACGACCCGGAACTCCGCGCGCTCGACCGCCTGCTGGCCGACCGCCATGCCGAGGCGGTGGCGATGGTGGCGAGCCGGGCGGATGTGGTGGGGTTCCACGGCCAGACCATCCTGCACGACCCCGACCGGCGGCGGACCTGGCAGATCGGCGATGCGGCGCATCTCGCGCACAAGACGCGGCTGAAGGTAGTGCATGATTTCCGCGGCGCCGATGTCGCCGCCGGCGGGCAGGGCGCGCCGCTGGCGCCGCTGTTTCACGCCGCCCTCGCCGCGGCGCTGGAGAAGCCGCTGCTGGTGGTCAATATCGGCGGGGTCGCCAACATCACCTGGCTCGGGCCGCGGGGCGAGGTGCTCGCCTGCGACACCGGCCCCGGCAACGGCCCGCTGGATGACTGGGTGCGGCTGCGCACCGGCGCCGCCTTCGACGCTGACGGCGCCATGGCCGCCGCCGGACGGGTCGATCAGGCGCGGCTCGCGCGGCTGATGGACGATCCCTGGTTCGCGAGGCCGGCGCCGAAATCGCTCGACCGGCTGCACTTCTCACCCCGCCTCGCGCACGCGATGGAGGGATTGTCCGCCGAGGACGGCGCGGCACTGCTCGCTTCCTTCACCGCCGCTTCGATCGCGGCCGCGCCGCTGCCGGCGCCGCCGCTGCGCGTGCTGGTGGCCGGCGGCGGGCGGCACAATGCCGCGATCATGGACGCGCTGCGCCGGCACTTCGCCGCCCCGGTCGAGCCGGTCGAGGCGGCGGGTTGGGATGGCGACGCGCTGGAGGCGCAGTGCTTCGGGTTTCTCGCGGTCCGCGCCCTGCGCGGGCTGCCGCTCTCGCTGCCGGAGACGACGGGCGTGCCCGCGCCGCTCGCGGGCGGGCGGATCGTCCGGCCCGGTCCAGAGGCGGAATAGTAAGCCGAACAGGAAGCGGCCGGCTCAGCCGCCGGAGCGCGCGGCCTTGCGGGCGGCAGGCTTAGCCTTGGTGGCGGCCGCCTTCGGCTTCGCAGCGGCCTTCGGCTTCGCGGCTGGTTTCGGCTTGGCGGCGGCTTTCGGCGCCGCCGCGTCCTTCGACTTTGCTGCCGGCTTGGCGCCCTTGCGGCCGCGCGGCGCCAGCGTCTTGCCCTTCTCGGCGAGCAGGGCGACCGCCTCGTCCAGCGTCACCGCGCCGAGTTCGCTGCCGCGCGGCAGGGTCGCGACCGTCTTGCCGTGCTGGACATAGGGGCCGAAGCGGCCCTTGCGCGCGGTCACGCTCTCGCCGTCCTTCGGGTGCGGGCCGAGATCGCGGATGCCTTCCTGCTTCTTCGCCAGCACCATCACCGCGCGGTTGAGGCCGACGGCCAGCACGTCGTCATCCTTGTCGAGCGAGGCGAAGATCGGGCCCATCTTCACATAGGGGCCGAACCGGCCGATGCCGGCCTGGATCTCCTGCTTCGTCTCCGGATGCACGCCAACCACGCGGGGCAGCGAGAGCAGGCCGATCGCCTGGTCCAGCGTGATCGTCTCGCCGCTCATGCCGCGCGGCAGGGCGGCGCGGCGGGGCTTCGCCTTCTTGTCCTCCGGGTCCGGCTCGCCGAGCTGGACATAGAGGCCATAGGGGCCGCGCCGCAGCGTGACCGGAATGCCCTCGGCGGTCTCGCCGAGCAGCTTCATCCCGTCGCGCAGCTGGTCGCCCTCGTCCTCGCCGCCCTCGACGGCGAGGCGGCGGGTATACTGGCATTCGGGATAGTTCGAGCAGCCGATGAAGGCGCCGAAGCGGCCGAGCCGCAGGCCGAGCCGGCCGCTGCCGCAGGCCTGGCAGACCCGCGGGTCGGACCCGTCCTCGCGGGCGGGGAAGAAATGCGGCCCGAGTTCCTCATCCAGCGCGTCGATCACGTCGGAGATCTTGAGATCCTTGATCTGCTCGACGGCGCCGGAGAAATCGGCCCAGAAATCCCGCATCACCGCCCGCCAGTCGAGCCGGCCATCCGAGACCTCGTCGAGCTTCTCTTCAAGATTGGCGGTGAAGCCGGTCTCGACATAGCGGGCGAAGAAGCTGACCAGGAAGGCGGTGACCAGCCGGCCGCGATCCTCGGGAATGAAGCGGCGGTTCTCCATCCGCACATAGTTGCGCTCGCGCAGCACGGTCAGGATCGAGGCATAGGTCGAGGGGCGGCCGATGCCGAGCTCCTCCATCCGCTTGACCAAGGTGGCCTCGGAAAAGCGCGGCGGCGGCTGGGTGAAATGCTGTTCGGCGGCCACCGGCCCGCCGGCGAGCGGATCGGATTTCGCCATCGGCGGCAGCAGCCGCGCGGTTTCGTCCTCCGGGTCCTCGTCCATCCCCTCGCGGTAGAGCTTGAGGAAACCGTCGAAGGCGAGGATCGAGCCGGTGGCGCGCAGCGTGGTGCCGGCGCCATCGGCAAGCTCGACCGTGGTCTGGTCAAGCTCGGCCGATTGCATCTGCGAGGCCAGCGCGCGCTTGTAGATCAGCTCGTAGAGCCGCGCCTGCTCGGGCGAGAGGTGGCGGGCGGCGCGCTCGGGGGTGAGGGTGAAATCGGTCGGGCGAATCGCCTCGTGGGCTTCCTGCGCGTTCTTCGCCTTCGACTGGTATTCGCGCGGCGCGGCGGGCAGGTAGTTCGCGCCGAACGCGTCCTTCACCTGCTGGCGGGCGGCGGTGATCGCCTCGCGCGCCATCTGCACGCCATCGGTTCGCATGTAGGTGATCAGGCCCACCGTCTCGCCGCCGATCTCCACACCCTCGTAGAGCTGCTGGGCGGTGCGCATGATCGCCTGCGCCGTCATGTGCAGCTTGCGCGAGGCGTCCTGTTGCAGGGTCGAGGTGGTGAAGGGCGGCGGCGGGTTGCGGCGGACGCGCTTCTTCTCGATCGAGACGACGCTGAACGCGCCGCGCTCCACCGCCGCCTTCGCCGCATCGGCGGCCGCCTTGTCGGCGAGGTCGAACTGGTCGAGCTTGCGGCCGTCGAGATGGGTGAGGCGGGCGCGGAACGGCGCGCCGGCCGGGGTGCGGAACTCGGCCTCGATGGTCCAGTATTCGCGCGGGCGGAACAGCTCGATCTCGGCCTCGCGCTCGCAGATCAGCCGCAGTGCGACCGACTGCACGCGCCCGGCGCTCTTGCTGCCGGGCAGCTTGCGCCAGAGCACCGGCGAGAGGGTGAAGCCGACCAGGTAGTCGAGCGCGCGGCGGGCGAGATAGGCCTCGATCAGCGGGGTGTCGAGGTCGCGCGGGGCGCGGAGTGCGGCCTGCACCGCCGACTTGGTGATCTCGTTGAAGGTGATGCGGTGAACCTGCTTGCCCTTCAGCACGTTGCGCGCCTCGAGCATGGCGCGGACATGCCAGGAAATCGCCTCGCCCTCGCGGTCGGGGTCGGTGGCGAGGTAGAGCGTGTCCGCCCCTTTCAGCGCCTTGGCGATGGCGGCCACCTGCCGGTCGCCGCGGGCGTCCTCCTCCCACGACATCGCGAAATCCTCGTCCGGGCGCACCGAGCCGTCCTTGGGCGGCAGGTCGCGGACATGGCCGAAGGAGGCGAGCACGGTGAATCCGTCGCCGAGATATTTGTTGATCGTCTTGGCCTTGGCCGGAGATTCGACGACGACGATGGCATTCATGTTCAGCGCGGTGTCCCGTTCAGCACTCTGAGAGCAGACAGACCCGGTTGCCCGGCAGGGTTTCGAGCCGGCCGGCGAGTTCGAGTTCGGCCAGCACGGCAACGATGACCGGTGTGGAGAACTGGCAGTGCCGTGACAGTTCGTCAACACTGACGGGGCTGGCGGAGAGCAGCTTGCGAATTTCGCGCCGGGCGCGGTCGAGCACCTCGCTGGTCTCGGGCGGTGCCGCCGCCGGTTCGGCGAAGCCCGGCCGCAGGGCGGGTTGCCGGGCGCCGGCAAAGGGCGCGCCGGGGGTGAGCGGCAGGTTGGCGAGGATGTCGGCGGCGGATTCGACGAGGCCGGCGCCCTGGCGGATCAGGTCGTTGCCGCCGCGGGCGCGCGCATCGAGCGGCGAGCCGGGCACGGCGAAAAGCTCGCGGCCGTAATCCAGCGCATAGCGGGCGGTCAGCAGGCTGCCGGAGCGCAGCGCCGCCTCGATGACGACGACGCCGAGGGCGAGGCCGGCGATGATGCGGTTGCGCTTGGGGAAATGCCGGGCGAGCGGCGCGGTGCCCGGTGGTGCCTCGGCGATGACCGCGCCGGCCTCGGCGATCCTCGCCTGCAGGTCCCGGTGCTCGGGCGGATAGATCACGTCGAGCCCGCCGGGAATGGCGGCGATGGTGCCGCCCTCGCGCAGTGCCGCCGCGTGCGCCGCGGCGTCGATCCCGCGGGCGAGGCCCGAGACCACCGGATGCCCGGCGGCGGCGAGGTCGCCGGCGATGTCGGCGGCGATCCGCCGCCCATTGGCCGAGGCGTTGCGCGCCCCGACCACGGCGACGACCGGCCGGCGCAGCAGGGCGATGTCGCCCTTCACCGCGATCACCGGCGGCGCGTCCGGCAGCAAAGCGAGCAGCGGCGGATAGTCGGCATCGCCGAGAAAGAGCAGGCTCGCGCCGAGTTCGGCGTGGCGGTCGAGTTCGCGGCGGATCTCGGCGAGGCTGGGACTGCGCAGGCCGCCCCGCCGCCCGCCCTGGCGGGCGAGGCCGGGCAGCGCGTCAAGCGCCTCCTCGGGGCTGGCGAAGCGCTCGCGCAGGCGGCGGAAGGTCTGGGGCCCCACGCCCTCGGTGCGGATCAGGCGCAGAAGCGTCGCCGGATCGCTCACGCCGAGAGCCTGATCCTCGGCTCGGTGCCGTCGCGCAGCCGCGCGATGTTCGCCCGGTGCTTGAACACGACGAGGGCGGCGATGGCGAGGGCGACCAGCGCCGCGTGGCCGCGCCCGGCGAGCAGGGCGAGAAGCGGGGCGGCGGCGAAGGCGGTCAGTGCTGCGAGGGAGGAAATCTTCCGCCAGAAGGCCATGCCCAGCCAGATCAGGCAGCAGGCGGCGCCGACGGGAAAGGCGAGGGCGAGCAGCACGCCGAGGCCGGTCGCCACCCCCTTGCCGCCGCGAAAGCCAAGCCAGGCCGGGTAGAGATGGCCGATCACCGCGAACAGGGCGGCGAGATCGGCGGCGGCGCTGCCGGCATGACCGGCGAGCAGCACGGCGGCAGCACCCTTGCCGCCATCGAGCAGCAGGGTCAGGGCGGCGAGGCTCTTGCGCCCGGTGCGCAGCACGTTGGTCGCCCCGATATTGCCCGAGCCGATCCGCCGCACATCGCCAAGCCCGGCCGCCCGGGTCAGCAGCAGGCCGAACGGGATCGAACCGAGCAGATAGCCGAGCAGGGCGTAGAGCGCGATCATCCGCGCACCCGCCGCCCGGCCTTCCACGTGCCGGTGACCACACCCTCGACCGGCCGTCCGTCGAAGGGCGTGTTCTGCGCCTTGCCGGGCAGGGCGCCGGCCTCGATCCGCCAGGGGCGCTCGGGGGCGAAGAGGCAGAGATCGGCCGCTTCACCACGGGCGATGCGCCCGGCATCCAGCCCGAACAGCCGGGCCGGCCGGTCGGTCAGCAGCGAGAGCGCCGCGATCAGCCCGAGCCCGCCGGACTGCACCTGCGCCAGCGTCACCGCGAGCAGGGTGGCGAGCCCAGCGCCGCCGGGGGCGGCCTCGGCGAAGGGCAGGCGCTTGTCGTCGGCGTCGCGCGGCTGGTGGTCGGAAACCACGGCGTCGATCGTGCCATCGGCGAGGGCGGCGCACACCGCGAGCCGGTCGGCCTCGCTGCGCAGCGGCGGCGAGAGTTTCGCATAGGTGCGGAAATCGCCGATCGCGTTCTCGTTGAGGTCGAAATAGGGCGGCGCGGTGTCGCAGGTGATCGCGAGGCCCCGGCGTTTCGCGCCGCGGATCAGGTCGAGCGCCTCGCCGGTCGAGACATGCGCGAAATGCACCGCGCCGCCGGTGAGTTCGGCAAGGCGGATGTCGCGCGCGACCATCATCGCCTCGGCGCAGGCGGGGATTCCGGGCAGGCCCATCAGCGTCGCCCGCGCCCCGGCGGTCGCCGCACCGCCGGCGGCGAGGCTCGGCTCCTCGGGATGCTGCACGATCATGGCGCCGAAGCCACGCGCATAGGACAGGGCGCGGCGCATCAGCCCGGCCGGGCCGATCGCCCGCGCGCCATCGGAGAAGGCGACCGAGCCGGCCGCGCGCAGCAGGCCGTATTCGGCGATCATCTCGCCCTTGCAGCCCCGCGTCGCTGCGCCGTAGGGGCGATGGTGAGCCGGCCGGTCGCCGCGCCGGCGCCGGCCAGCGCGCGGACCAGGGCGGGGTCGTCGGTGGCGGGAATATTGTCCGGCAGCACGGCGATGGTGGTGATGCCGGCGGCATTGGCCGCCTCGGCGGCGGTGGCGATGGTCTCGCGGTATTCGTAGCCGGGCTCGCCGAGCGAGGCGCGGGCATCGACCAGGCCGGGGCAGAGGATCTGCTCGGCGGCATCGACGATCACCGCGCCATCCGGCCGGCCGAGGCCGGCGCCGAAATCGGCGATGATGCCGTCGCGGACCAGCAGGTCGCCCACCGCATCGTGGCCGGTGGCGGGATCGACGATCCGCGCGCCGCGGATCAGCGTGTCGGGGGGCGTGTCATGCATGGACGAGCGCCGTCCTGGCCAGCACGTCGAGCACCGCCATGCGGATGGCGACGCCCATCTCCACCTGCTCGCGGATCACCGAGCGGGCGGCGTCGTCGGCGACCTGGCTGTCGATCTCGACGCCGCGATTCATCGGGCCTGGATGCATCACCAGCGCGTCCGGCTTCGCCACGGCGAGCTTGGCGGCGTCGAGCCCGTAGAAGGTGAAAAATTCGCGCGCGCTGGGAATCAGCCCGGCGCTCATCCGCTCGGTCTGCAACCGCAGCGCCATCACGATGTCGGCGTCGCGCAGGCCTTCGCGCATGTCGTGGAACACGCTGGCGCCGAACTGGTCGATCCCCGCGGGGATCAGCGTCGGCGGGCCGACCACGCGCACCCGGCTGCCCATCGCGGTGAGCAGCAGCAGGTTCGAGCGGGCGACGCGGGAATGCGCGATATCGCCGCAGATGGCGACGGTGAGGCCCGCGAGCGTGCCCTTGTTGCGGCGGATCGTCAGCGCGTCGAGCAACGCCTGGGTCGGGTGTTCGTGCATCCCGTCGCCGGCGTTGATCACCGCGGCATCGACCTTCTGGGCGAGCAGGGCGGGCGCGCCGGAGGCCTTGTGGCGGACCACCAGCAGGTCGCAGTTCATCGCGTTCAGCGTCGCCGCGGTATCGAGCAGGGTCTCGCCCTTGGAGACCGAGGAGGTCGAGACCGACATGTTGATCACATCGGCGCCGAGCCGCTTGCCGGCAAGTTCGAAACTCGTGCGGGTGCGGGTGGAATCCTCGAAGAACAGGTTGATCAGGGTTCGCCCGCGCAGCACGTCCCGCCTTGTCTTGCCCGACCGGTTGAGCAGCACATAGCTCTCGGCGAGGTCGAGCAGGGCGGAAATGTCGCGCGGGTGAAGGCCTTCGATTCCCAGGAGATGTCGCGTCGGCAACCGCATGACGGTCTCCTTACAGCCCCGCCGCGCCGGCGGGAAGAGCGCGGTCTACTGGCTGGCCCATATGATGCGCTGGAGTGCGACGACCGCCTCGGCCGGCAAGTCGCGCGGCGGGACGGCGGGGTTGAGCCCGCCAAGGTCGATCCGCGAGATGGTGCGGCGGAGCAGCCGGCCGGGGACGAGGCCGCCCGACGCAAGACGGGCCACCACGAGATCGCCCATCCGCACCGGCGCATCCGGCGAGACGATGACGACATGGCCGCGCCGGCAGACCGGCTCCAGCGACTCGTCCTCCACCGCGAGGGCGAAGAGATGCGGATCATCGACGATGCCGATCTCGGCAATGACCCGTTCCAGACGCCGCCAGCCTGTGCCGCCGGGATAGCCCTCTTCGTCGAAGGCCCCGCCATCGGCCGCGCCGAGGCCGATCACCGGCACCGCGCCACAGACCGTGCCGGGCTGGGCGGCGTCGGACCCTCCGAGCGCTTCGGGCGGCGGTTCGTCAGGCGTTGCGGGCTCTGCTTCCGCCGGCGGTTCGTCGGGGATCATCGCGGCTGGTGCCGCGTCAGTAATCGCGGCTGGTGCCGCGTCAGTAATCGCGGCTGGTGCCGTGTCAGTAATCGCGATGGCGCTGCCGGCGGCCAGTGCCGCGAAGGTTTCGAACCCGGTCTGGCTGGCGGCGAGGATCTTGGCGATGCTCTCGGTCGATGGCCAGCGCAGCCGCCCATCCGGCGCGCGCCGCTTGGAGGGGTTGAAACTGGTCGGGTCGAGCCCGGCGCTGCGCGCGAGGGCGGAGGCCGAGAGCCCGCGCTGCGCCGCCAGGGCGTCGATCGCACGCCAGATATCGTCATGCTGCATCGCGTTGTTCTTAACGGATTTACCCGGTTTGGGAAGAAAGATTTGCGGTAAACGAACAGTTAACTATTGCGTCGAATACAACCTGTGGTTATCTTGTTCTTGTTTTGTTCACATCGGCCAGCCCGGCCGGTGGTCACGCTGAGGAGACAGACCATGGCTTTCATCCTGCGCAACCTTTCCGTCCTCGCCTATGCCAACGGCTTAACCCTCTGGCACTACCGCGCGGGGGAGGGGGCGCTGGACACGCTCGGGGATGTCGGCTTCTTCGGCCCGGCCGCCGACCTGATCGCGCCGGGCGACATCGTGATGGCCTCGGGCGCCGCCGGGGCGCGGATGGGGGCGATCGCCCGCAGGGGCGACCAGCTGGTCCTGGCGCCGATGTGAGCGGGAATGCGGCGCCCCGCGCGCCGATTGCCCCGCTGCCGCGGCGGGTCTATTGAACGGGGCATGGCCATCACGCTCGCCCTCTGCCAGACCGAGGGGCGGTTCGCCGATCCGGTGGCCGCGCTCGACCTGCTCGCCGCCGAGGCGCGGGAGGCCGCCGCCGCCGGCGCCGACCTGCTGGTGCTGCCCGAATTGTTTCTCTCCGGCTACAATCTCGGCGCGGCGCGGGCCCGCGCCCTCGCCCTCGACCCCGAGGGGCCGGAACTGGCCCGGGCGCGGGAGATCGCGGCCGCGCACGGCATCGCGCTCTGTCTCGGCTTCCCCGAGCTTGTGGGCGATGCGGTCGCCAACAGCGCGGCGCTGATCGACGAGGCCGGCGGCGTGCGGCTGATCTATCGCAAGGCGCATCTCTTCGGCGATCTCGACCGCGACATGTTCGCCGTGCGCGGCGAGGGGTTCCCGCTGGTCGCCTGGCGCGGGCTGAGCCTTGGTGTGGCGATCTGCTACGACATCGAATTCCCCGAAACCGCGCGGGTGATGGCGCTGGCGGGGGCCGATCTCGTTCTGGTGCCGACGGCGCTGATGCCGCCCTATCACGTGGTGGCGGAAGCGCTGATCCCGGCCCGCGCCTACGAGAACCAGGTCTACATCGCCTATGCCAATCGCTGCGGCCGCGAGCCGGGCCTCGACTATATCGGCCAATCCTCGATCTGCGGGCCGGATGGCGCGGTGCTGGCCCGGGCCGGGGCGACGCCGACGAGGCTGATGGCGCGGATCGACCCTGGCCATCTGGCCGAAACCCGCCGGCGCGACACGCTGCTGGCCGACCGCCGGCCGGTGCTCTACGGCGCCATCGCGGCCTGCTAGCGCCGGCGCAGCAGGACGACGCGGTTTGAATTCGTGCCGCGGGTGAAATTGCTCACCCCCCAGCAATTCGACGTCTTGGTGAAAAGCTGCCGGTTGACCAGCACGCCCAGCCGCTCGAACGGCAGCTCCGCCGCCGCCTGCCAGACCTGCCGTTCGAGCAGGATGCGCCTGCCCCGCACCTCGCCCACCTCGAAGGCGACATGCCCGCCCGGCCGCACCAGCCGCGCCAGCTCGGCGAGCACCCGCCGGACCATCGCCGTCCAGCCCGCCGCGCCGCGGTGCTGGCCGAGCGCCGCGGCGCCGGCATCGAGCCCGGCGAACCAGCAGCGCAGCCAGTTGTCCGCCGCGTAGTCGACGACATCGAGAAATGGCGGCGAGGTGACGGCGAGCGCGACCGCGCCGGCGTCGAGCGGAACATCCCAGGCCGGTCCGGTGGACAGGCGGGGCCGCGCGCCCTGCGGCACCGCGCCGTCGCGCAGCAGGGTGCGGGATTTGCGCAGGATCAGCGCGGCGATATCGCGCTCCGGCGGCGCGCGGCCGAGCCGGGCGTTGATCCGCAGCTGTGCCGCGACCGACACCGCCTGGTTGGGCGGCATCGAGCGGCCCGAGAAGAAGCCGGGGGAATGGCCGGCGAGCCGGTTGATCGCCACCATGCGAATCCAGTCCACGACCGGATCGGGGCTGTCGTCGCCCGGCGGGGCGCGCTCGCCGATCCAGTCCCGCAGCGCCTCGAGCCGGGCCATGGTCGCCGGGTGGTAGAAGGCGAGCAACTCGGGGCGGCGGACCGCGCCGCGCGACCAGTCGACGCCGCGCAGTGCCGCCTCGACCGCGTCGGTCCCGACCGGTCGCAGCCGCGGGCGGCATAGCATCGCCGCAAGCCCGCTGATGTCGTTGCCGCCGGCCCGGCGGCCCATCAGCGCGGCCTGCAACGGCGTGGTGCCGCGGCCCATGAACGGGTCGAAAACGAGGTCGCCGGGCGCGGTGAGGCGGGCGATGAAGAATTCCGGCAGTTGCGGCTTGAAACAGGCGCGATAGGAAATCTCGTGGATCGCATGCGCCTGGCGCTGCCCGGCGGTCCAGAACGCATTGATGAAATAGTCGATTCCCTCGGCGCGTTCGTGGCTCGTCGCGCTGCCGAGCGCGGCGAAGTCGAGAATGTCGCGAACCAGGGCAGAGTCCGCGGCAGAGGCGGGCTGCGTTTGGCGCATGGCACGACCATATCAGCGCGGCCGCACGGCACCAAGCGGAGAGATCGCGGCGCGCCGCGGCCGACATGGGGCAGCCGACATGGGGAAAATGACATCAAGTCTTCATTTGTCTCCACGATGCCGCCTGTTAGAGCATCATCCGATCAGATGGACTCATCTGATCGGATAAAGATGCTCTGAATATCAATATCATAGAGCACTACATCCGATCCGGATGGATCGGAAAGTGCTCTAGAAGCGCGCGTCACGAACGGCCGCCGCCGTTCGGGGCTCCCGCGACTACCCGATGGGATGATCCTGTCCGTTTTGGCAGGGATACAACCATTATCAACAGGATAAAGTCAGATGCCCGGCAGGCGGGGCCGGACGTTGCCCTAACAAAACAAGAGTGGGAGCTATCCGTATCGTTTCCGGCTCGCGAACCGTTCGCGAAATGGTTTGTTAACGCCGTCCGCCTATTGCTGCCCTGGCCGCGCTCCGGGTTCGCGGCAGCACGTCCACCAACTCACGACAGGTCGCCATGTCAGCTCTTGCCGATAAAACGCCATCGCCCGACCGCCCCGGATCGCGCTCCGAGACGCGATCCCTGCCGCCCGAGGACCGGCTGCTCTGGCCGCAGCTCTTCCCCTATCGCCGCCACCGCGGGCGTGACGCGGGTCTCCCCACCCGTCCAGCGCTCCCGCAGGAGCGCGAGAGCGAGGACACCGCGGCGTAAGGCGTGTTCCCGGCCGTGCCGGTCAGCTCAGGTCCAGGCTTCTTCCCAGGTGCCGACCGTCGACGCCTTGCTGTATTCGGTGGCGCGGTTCTCGAAGAAATTCGCGTGCTCGACCGCGTTGAGCATCTCGTCGAGCCAGGGCAGCGGGTTCTTGTCGACATGGAAGAGCGGGTCGAGCCCGAGCTGCAACAGCCTGCGGTCGGCGATGTAGCGGATATAGCGCTTGACCTCGGCGCCGGTCAGCCCCTCCACCGCGCCAAGCTCGAAGGCGAGGTCGATGAAGGCGTCCTCATGCTCGACGATGGTGGCACAGCACGTATAGAGTTCCTGGCGCAGCGTCTCGGTCCAGATTTCCGGATTCTCGGCGACGAAGGTGCGGAACAGCCGGATGATCGACAGGCAGTGCAGGCTTTCGTCGCGCACCGACCATGAGACGATCTGGCCCATTCCCTTCATCTTGTTGAAGCGCGGGAAGTTCAGCAGGATCGCGAACGAGGCGAAGAGCTGCAACCCCTCGGTGAAGGCGCCGAAGGCGGCCAGCGTCTTGGCGATCTCGTGCTTCGAGTCGACCCGGAATTCCTGCATGTAGTCGTACTTGTCCTTCATCTCCTTGTATTTGAGGAAGGCCGAGTATTCGACTTCGGGCATGCCGATCGTGTCGAGCAGATGCGAGTAGGCGGCGATGTGGATGGTCTCGATGTTCGAGAAGGCCGAGAGCATCATCAGCACCTCGGTCGGTTTGAACACCTGGCTGTAATGCTTCATGTAGCAGTTGTTCACCTCGACATCCGCCTGGGTGAAGAAGCGGAAGATCTGGGTGAGCAGGTTGCGCTCGCCCTCGGTGAGGTTCTTGTGCCAGTCCTTCACGTCATCCGCGAGCGGCACTTCCTCCGGCAGCCAGTGGACGCGTTGCTGGGTCAGCCACGATTCATAGGCCCAGGGGTAGCGGAACGGCTTGTAGACCGGGTTTTCGGTCAGCAGGTCGAAATGCGCCGGCGTCTCCACCGGAATGGGGGCGGCGGTATCGGGCAGGGTGACGGACATTCGGGACGATCCTTGCGGGCGTGAGAGACAGACATCAGGCGGTGCGGCCGGCGGCGAGGGTGGCGAGCGACCCCTGACGGCGGGGCGCGCAGACGCCCTCGCTTCATCGTCAGGATCACTTGGCCGCGATGGCCGACCCTCGTCATCACCGGTCTGATTCGCTGACCCCAGTATGGGGGCAGGGCCATGATCCGGCAACCCGCCAGCGCGAAACTTGATCCGGTTTTTCACCCCATGTTGTAGTCATGGAGTATTTATCCACAAGATGTTGTGGAGAGCGCGGCGGCCCGGGCCAGGGTTCAGTCCTGTGCCGGCAGCCTGTCGGCGGCATTGGTCCGGCCATGCGCGGCGAGCAGCTCGTCATATTGCTGCGGCGGCAGATAGTCGGCGAGGACCTGCATCGGCAGGCCATCGGCGCGGATCCGCCCGCCCTCCAGCCAGAGCAGCCGGTTGCACCATTCCACCAGGATCGAGGGGCTGTGGCTGGCGAGCACGAGAATGTCGGCATGGCGCACCATGCCCTCGACCCGCGCGCGCGCCTTTTCCATGAAGGCGGCGTCGCCGGCGAGAATCCACTCGTCCATCAGCAGGATCTCGGGGGGAAACGCCGTCGCCATCGCGAAGGCGAGGCGCACCACCAT
Source organism: Acidocella sp. C78 (assembly GCF_907164655.1). Classification (NCBI taxonomy): domain Bacteria; kingdom Pseudomonadati; phylum Pseudomonadota; class Alphaproteobacteria; order Acetobacterales; family Acidocellaceae; genus Acidocella; species Acidocella sp. C78. The sequence continues at coordinate 37,366 of NZ_CAJQZK010000019.1, read as the reverse complement.
GCCGGAGGAATAGTTGCGCACCGGCAGATCGAGGAACTGGGCGAGTTCGGAGAAATCCTCGACATCCGCCTCCAGCCGGTCGATCTCCGGGCGCGGCAGGCCGAGAAAGCGCCCGCGCAGGCGGATATTCTCCCGCCCCGTGAGGTCGGGGTTCATCCCCTGCCCGGGGTCGAGCAGCGATTGCAGCCGCCCCTCCATCGACAGTGCGCCGGCGGTCGGCTGGTAGATGCCCGAGAGCGCGCGCAGCAGGGTGGTCTTGCCCGAGCCGTTCGAGCCGATCAGCCCCAGCCGGTCGCCGGTTTTCAGCGAGAAGGAAATGTCGCGCAGCGCCTGCACCACCGGGCGGCTGCGCCGGTCCTGGGCGAAGCGCGAGGAGGCATGGCCGAGCAGGGTTTTCTTCAGCGACCGGCTGTCCCCGTGATAGAGCGGGAAATCCACCGAGATGTCGAAGGCGGTCAGATATGCCATGGTCTAGACCCAGTAGGCCACGCGGCCGCGCATCCGCGCGAAGCCGATTGCCGCGACCCCGACCAGCAGGGCCGAGACGCCGATCGCAGCGAGCACCAGCCGCGTGCTGACCGGCGTGCCGAGCAGCGGCGCGCGCAGGATTTCGAGGATGGGATAGAACGGGTTGAGATCGACCAGCAGCCGGCCGATCGGGTGGCTGTCCAGCACCTTGGCGTACCAGATCACCGGGGTGATGAAGAAGGCGATCTGCATCACCGAGAGGATGATCTGCGGCAGGTCGCGGAACCGCGCGCAGAGCGCGCCCATCAGCAGCGAGATCGCCAGCGCGTCGATCATCCACAGCGCGAGGGCGGGGATCGCCAGCAACGAATACAGGCTCTGATGCACGCCCATGATGAGGAACACGACGACGATCACGATCAGGTTATGCCCGAGCACGATGGTGTTGCGCACCACGTTGCGCGCGGCATGCACGCTGAAGGGCATGCGCGTGCCCTTTATCAGCGTGTCGGTCTGGGTGAAGCAGGTGCTCCCCTCCGAGATCAGCGTGTTGAGATAGGTCCACAGCACCAGCGAGATCGCGAGATAGGGCAGGTAGGTATGGATGTCGGTGTGGAACAGCACGCCGTAGAGAAACGCCATCGCGCCGACCTGCACGCCGGTCGAGATCGTCAGCCAGAACGGCCCCAGCGCCGAGCCGCGATAGCGCAGCTTGATGTCGTAGAAAGCGAGCGTCCAGACCAGCTGCCAGAGCCGCGCGCCCTCGGCGAGGTCGGCGAGGGCGAGACTGGTCCGCTGTCCCCACCCGCGATCGGCCGAGAGGGTGAAAAACGCTGCGCGGCGGAAGCTGGTCGGGGCCGGTGCGGCCGCTTGCGTGTCGTTCATGTCGGAAACCTGCTCCTGCCCGGTTCGGGCCGTCCTGACCCAGGCCAGAGGCGAGCCCTGCTGGCGCTGGCTGGGGTGGGAGGATTCGAACCTCCGCATGGCGGAATCAAAATCCGCTGCCTTACCGCTTGGCTACACCCCATCCGGGCCTGACTGATATGGCGTTGCCGCCGGCTCGGCAAGTCCCGCCATGTGCGCAATTCGGGCCGGACCGCACGAAGCGCCCATGTTCATCGCCCGACAGTTCGGTTACATCGGGCCGGTTGCCAAGGGGAGTATCGCACATGAACCTGATCGCCGCACGCCTGAACCGGATCAGCCCGAGCCAGACGATCGCCATTTCCACCAAGGCGCGCCAGCTCAAGGCCGAGGGCCGCGACATCATCAGCCTCTCCGCCGGCGAGCCGGATTTCGACACGCCCCATCACATCAAGCGCGCCGCCATCGCCGCGATCGAGGCGGGCGAGACCAAATATACCGACGTCGCCGGCACCATGGCGCTGCGCAAGGCCGCCGCCGCCAAGTTCAAGCGCGACAACGGGATCGACTACACGCCGCAGGAGATCATCGTCTCGACCGGCGGCAAGCAGGTCATCTTCAACGCCATGCTCGCCACCGTCGAAGCCGGCGACGAGGTGATCATCCCCACACCCTGCTGGGTCAGCTACCCCGACATCGTCCAGCTCGCCGAGGGCAAGCCGGTCTTCGTCCCCTGCAGCCAGAACAACGGCTTCAAGCTCCGCGCCGAGGATCTCGAGGCGGCGATCACGCCGAAGACCAAGTGGCTGATGCTGAACTCGCCCTCCAACCCGACCGGGGCGGCCTATTCGGCGGAAGACCTCCGCCCGATCTGCGACGTGCTGCTCCGCCACCCCGACATCTGGGTGTTCACCGACGACATCTACGAAAAGCTCGTCTATGACGGTTTCACGCCCGCCACCATCGTCGGCGTCGAGCCGAGGCTGCGCGAGCGCACGGTGACGATGAACGGCTGCTCCAAGGCCTATGCGATGACCGGCTGGCGAATCGGCTTCTGCGGCGCGCCGGTCCAGCTCATCAAGGCGATGGACAAGCTGCAGAGCCAGTCCACCTCGAACACCTCCTCGGTCAGCCAGGCGGCGGCGCTCGCCGCGCTGGAAGGCCCGGAAGACGCGATCGACGTGATGCGCGCCGCCTATCGCGAGCGGCGCGACCTCGTGGTCGCGATGCTGAACCAGGCGCCGGGCATCACCTGTGCGAAGCCCGAGGGCGCGTTCTACGTCTTCCCCTCGATCGCCGGCTGCCTCGGCAAGACCTCGGCGGGGGGCACCAAAATCGTCGATGACGAGGCCTTCGTCACGGCGCTGCTGGAAGAGCAGGGGGTCGCCGCCGTGCATGGCAGCGCCTTCGTCTATCCCGGCTATTTCCGGGTCAGCTACGCGACCTCGACCGAGGCGCTGCGCGACGCCTGCACCCGCATCCAGACCTTCTGCCAGGGGTTGCGCTGAGCGCGGCCGCCGCCTGCCGCCCGACCCGCCTGCCATCCGACCCGCCTGCCGCCCGACCCCTCGGATGCCGGACCCGCGCGATGCCATTCGCGCGGGTCTTTCGTTCGGCCCGTCTTGCCTGCCGCCCGTCTTGCCGGGGATTCCGCTTGCCGGCGGACGGTTTCGGGGTTAGTTTGGAACAAAAAGTGAACGACAGTCTTGCCGCCGCATCGACTCGGGGCAAGAGAAATTTTTTGGACCAACTTGATCTAGTGTCGATTGCGCGAGGCGTGCCCAATATGTAGTGATAGCGACACGCCGAACCGAGGAGCTGCAACTGCGATGAACGCGATCAACCGACCCGAGCCCGCCCTGCTCGATACCGACGTGCAGATCCGCGGGGGCCATCAGATCAGGATCGACCGCACGCGCGATTCCCTGCTCACCGAGTTCGGCCGCGCCACGCTGAACGACCGCTATCTGATGCCCGGCGAGAGCTATCAGGACCTGTTCGCCCGCGTCGCCTCCTATTACGGCGACGACGCCGAGCACGCCCAGCGGCTGTATGACTACATCAGCAAGCTCTGGTTCATGCCGGCGACGCCCGTTCTGTCGAACGGCGGCACCAAGCGCGGCCTGCCGATCTCCTGCTTCCTCAACGAGGCGTCGGACAGTCTGGAAGGCATCGTCGATCTCTGGAACGAGAATGTCTGGCTCGCCTCCAAGGGCGGCGGCATCGGCTCCTACTGGGGCAATCTCCGCTCGATCGGCGAGAAGGTCGGCCAGAACGGCAAGACCTCCGGCGTCGTTCCCTTCATCCGGGTGATGGACAGCCTGACGCTGGCGATCAGCCAGGGCTCGCTGCGCCGCGGCTCGGCCGCCGTCTACCTGCCGATCTCGCATCCCGAAATCGAGGAATTCATCGAGATCCGCCGCCCCACCGGCGGCGATCCGAACCGCAAGGCCCTCAACCTGCATCACGGCATCCTGGTCTCCGACGCGTTCATGCGCGCCGTCGAGGCGGACGAGATGTGGCCGCTCACCTCGCCAAAGGATGGCGCGCATGTCCGCTCCGTCTCGGCCCGCTCGCTCTGGATCCGCATCCTCACCGCCCGGATCGAGACCGGCGAGCCCTACATCATCTTCGGCGACCATGTGAACAACGCCCGCCCCGAGCACCACAAGCTCGCCGGCCTCGAGGTGAAAACCTCCAATCTCTGCGCCGAGATCACCCTGCCCACCGGGCTCGACCAGCACGGCCAGCAGCGCACCGCCGTCTGCTGCCTGTCCTCGATCAATCTCGAAACCTGGCTCGAATGGCACGACAACCCGCAATTCATCGAGGACGTGATGCGCTTCCTCGACAACGTGCTGCAGGATTTCATCGACAACGCGCCCGATTCGATGGCCCGCGCCAAATACGCGGCGATGCGCGAGCGCTCGGTGGGCCTCGGCGTGATGGGGTTCCACTCGCTGCTGCAATCGCTCAACATCCCCTTCGAGAGCGCGATGGCCAAGGCCTGGAACATCCGCATCTTCCGCCACATCCGCGCCGGCGCCGATGCCGCCTCGCGCAAGCTCGCCGAAGAGCGCGGGCCCTGCCCGGATGCCGCCGAATATGGCGTGATGGAGCGCTTCTCCCACAAGATGGCGATCGCGCCGACCGCCTCGATCTCGATCATCGCCGGCAATTCCAGCCCCGGCATCGAGCCGATCGCCGCCAACGTGTTCCTGCAGAAAACCCTCTCCGGCAGTTTCTCGGTGCGCAACCGCCACCTCCAGCTTCTCCTCGCCGCCAAGGGCCGCGACGATGAGGAAACCTGGTCGAACATCACCGTCAACAAGGGCTCGGTCCAGCATCTCGACTTCCTCACCGATGACGAGAAGGCCGTCTTCAAGACCGCTTTCGAGCTTGACCAGCGCTGGGTGATCGAGCACGCCGCCGACCGCACGCCGCATATCTGCCAGAGCCAGTCGATCAACGTGTTCCTGCCCGCCAATGTCCACAAGCGGGACCTGCACCAGATCCACTATCAGGCCTGGAAGAAGGGCGTGAAGTCGCTCTATTACTGCCGCTCGCTGTCGATCCAGCGGGCCGATACGGTGAGCGAGAAGGTGCAGCGCCACGAGCATGGCGAGGCCGCCCCCGCCGCCAAGGTGCCGCCCGCCGCCGCGGCGAGCACCACCGATTACGAGGAATGCCTCGCCTGCCAGTAGAGAGATTGATAGTCGCAAGATTGGCAGTCGCAAGATCGGCAATAGCAGGATTGGGCCGGAAGCCCGCCCGAAGGCCGCCGCATCCCGCCGGCGGCCTTTCGTGTTTCGGCCGCCCGCCTCATTCGCTCCCCAGCAGCCTGCCGTAATAGCGGCGCGCGTCCGTCGGCAGGCCCGGCCTCTGGTCGCGGTGGATCAGCGCGTTCTCGATCTGCCGCGCCGCCGAATGCAGCCCCGCCTTGCCCAGGCTGACATCGCTGGCGTTCTGGTTGCCGAACGCGCCCTCGCCGCCGGACGCGTTCTGCCCCGCCGCCACCGGGCCTCCGCCCGCCGGGTTCTGCCCCGCCATCGCCGCCAGCGCGCCCGCCGCCTGTTGCAGCGAGGCGATCGCCTGCCGCTCGCCGGAGAGCGCCGCCGGAATGTCGCCGGTGCCAAGCGCGTCGCGCGCGGCGGTCATCGACCGCTGGCCCTGGCCGAGCGTCGACTGGCCCGGCAGACCTTCCCCCTGCATCGCCCGGGCGGCGTCGGCGAGCTGCTGGCGCAGCGTCTCCTGCCGCTGCGCGAGGCCGGCGGCCCCTTGCTGCGCGGGCAAAGCGGGCTGGCCGCCCGGTGCCGGCATCGCGCCGCGCCGCGCGGTCCGGTCCATCAGCTTCGCCTCCTCGCGCATGATCGCGGCAAGCCGGCGCGCGGCCGCTTGCCGCTGCTGCTGTTGCTGCTGCGCCGCCGCCGAACCGCTCGCCTGCGGCGCGGTCAGCCGGTTCAGCATCTGCCCGAGCCTTGCCATGTCGCGCGCGGCCTGCGCCGTCTGCCCGGAGGCCAGCTCCTGCCGGATCTGGTTTGCCAGCCGGTCGATCGCCGTGCGCTGCGCCGCCTGCTGTGCCTGATCGCCGCGCGCAGACCGCTTTGTCGCGTCCTGCCGCGCCTGCATCGCCCGGTCGAGCTGCTGCATCAGCTGTTGAAACCGCGCCCGCTCCATGCGGTGACCGGCAAGGGCGCGCGCCAGCGCCTGATGCAGCGTCTGCGCCGCCGCGTCGAGCTGGCGCGTCGCCTTGTAGGCGGCGCCGAGTTCCGCGCGCTGCACCAGCGTCCACAGCCCTGCCTCGGCCTGTGCGTAATCCGGGGCCGTCGGGCCGAATCCGGCGGCGAACCGCGCAAGCGCCGCGCGTGTGCCCGGCGTCAGCTTGCCCGGCGGCGTGGCGGCGAGGGTGCCGAGCCGGGCGGCGAGCGCCGGGCGACCCGGTTCGCCGCGCGCCAGCGCCTGGCGGATCGCCTCCAGCGCCCGCGCCGTCGGGTCGTGCAGCGCGGGGGCGGGCAGGGCGAGGCGCGCGGGCGCCGAGCGCCCGGTTTGCCCGGCGCGGTTCACCGCGGCGAGCGTGGCATCCACCGTCATGCCCGCGAGCGGGCTGGCCAGCAGGTCGAGCCGGGTGCTGCCGGCGATGCGCTCGCCATGCGGCTTTGCCACCGGCAGCGCGGCGCGGTCGGCCCTCGCGCCCGGCGCATCCACCGGCCGCAGCACGAGGCGCAGCGCAGTTAGCCCGTAGCGGCTGACGCCGCGCCAGGCGAGGGCGACGCGCCGCGCCGCCGCGGTCGGCGCCGGCGGCGCGGCGAAGCCGATTCGCGGCGGCGTCGGCGCGATCACCATGATCCGCTCCCGCGCGATCCGGTTCCAGAACGGCCCGATGCGCAGCGTCGTCGTGCGGTCGAGCGTCTCCCGCGCGCGGAAGCTGCCGGTGCCGATGCCGGCGAACCCCAGCGCCTTGCCGCCGATCCACGCCGCCGGGGCGGCATCGCCGGCGCCGGTGACGATGATGGCGAGCGTCGAGCCGGCAAGCGCCGTCACCTTGCCCGAGCCCGCCCCGATCAGGCGCGGCGTCGCCCCCGCCCAGCGCGGCGGCGTGATCCAGGCCTGCACGGCAAGGCCGGGGCGGGCGAAGGGCGAGGCGAAATCGACACTGGCCGCGAGCCGCGATCCGGCCCGCGATCCCGCGGCGGCCCAGGCGGCGATCAGGCCGAGCAGGAGCAGAAAGCGCAGCGCGAACGGATCATGTGCGGTGAAATCCGGCCGCGGCAGGCCGACCCTGGCGGTGGCGAGCGCGCGATCGGTGCGGGCGCGGTGCGCCTCCCAGAGCGGTGCCGCGCCGGCCAGCGCCGGCGCGTCGCCATAGGCGGCGAGCGGGCGGTGATGCAGGCGGGAATCCCGCTCGATCCGGCGGTCGGCGGCCTCCGCCGCGGGTGGGCGATAGCGGCGGATGGCGTGGCGCAGCGCGAGGCCGAGGGTGATGAGGCCGGCGAGATCGGCCCGCCAGCCGCCGAATCCGGCGAGCCCGACGATCAGGAACACCGCGACCACTCCGGCGGGCGGCATCGCGGCGATGGCGACGGCCTCGGCCACCAGCACGCGGCGCGCCCGCCGCCGCAGCCGGGCGAGGCGCGCCGCCGGCATTACCGGCGCTGCGGCACGATCTCGTCGCGCCAGAGATCGTCGAGCGCCTGCCGCCGGCGGATCAGATGCGGCGCGCCATCGGCGATCATCACCTGGGCGGCGAGCGGCCGGCCGTTATAGGTGCTGCTCATCGTCGCGCCATAGGCCCCGGCATCGAGCAGCGCGACCAGCGCGCCGGGGGCGAGATCGGGCAGGTCGTGGGTGCCGAAACGGTCGCTGCTCTCGCAGACCGGCCCCACCGCCTCGGCCGGCAGCGGCGCGCCCGCGGCATCGGCGGCGCCGATGGGGACGATGCCGTGCCGCGCGCCGTAAAGCGCCGGGCGCATCAGGTCGTTCATCCCGGCATCGAGCACGACGAAGCGCTCCGCCCCGGCGCGCTTGATCAGCGTCACCCGGGCGATCAGCACGCCGGCCGGGCCCACCAGCCAGCGGCCGGGCTCGACGATCAGGTCGAGATCATGGCCGCCGAGCACGCGGCGCACCATCGCCGCCTGCGCCGCGAGCGGGAAGGCGGCGCCGTCGTCATAAGGAATGCCGAAGCCGCCGCCGAGGTCGAAGCGGCGCAGCGCGAGCCCCTCGCCGCGCAGCGCCCCGATCAGCCCGAGCACCCGCCGATACGCCGCCTCGAAGGCGTCGGGGGCGAAGATCTGGCTGCCGATATGGGTCGAAAACCCGACCGCCGCGATGCCGGGCAGGGCGGCGGCGCGGCGGTAGAGCGCGCCCGCGTCATCGAAGCCGATGCCGAACTTGTCGCCCTTGCGGCCGGTGCTGATCTTGTCGTGTCCGCCAGCCGCGACATCCGGGTTCACCCGCAGCGCGACCGGTGCCGCAACCCCCATCGACGCGGCGATGCCGGAGATCATCTCCAGCTCCTCGGCGCTTTCGACATTGATCTGGCCGATGCCGGCGGCCAGCGCGCGGCGCAGCTCGTCCTCCCGCTTGCCCACGCCGGAGAACACCATCGCCCCCGGCGCGATCCCGGCGGCGGCGGCGCGGGCGAACTCCCCCGCGCTGGTCACATCCGCCCCGGCGCCGCCTTCCCGCACCAGGCCGAGGATGGCGAGATGGTCGTTCGCCTTCACCGCGTAGCGGATCGCGGGGGTCAGCCCCTCGGCGGTGAAGGACGCGCGCAGGGCGGCGAGCCGCCCCTCGATCGTTGCGGCGCTGTAGACCCAGCTCGGCGTCCCGTGGCTGGCGGCGATGGCGGCCAGCGGCACGCCATCGAGGCAAAGCCCGTCCATCGCGTGGAAGGACAGGTTCGGCCGGGTGGCGACGAGCCGATGCCAGGCCTGGTCGCGGGTGAGGGCGTTCATCATTCGGAGGGATATTGGTGCGGATAGGTGATCTGCCCCGCCGGGCCGGGCGGCGAGGGCGCGCCGGCGCGGCCGCAGGCGGCGAGGGCGGCGCAGGCCAGCACAACCAGCAGCAGTCCGCGGGTCATGCCAGCGCCTCCTGCCAGCGCGCCGCGGCGCGGGCGACATTGTCGGGCGCGGTGCCGCCGAAGGTGCGGCGCGCGGCGACCGAGGCCTCGATGGTCAGCACATCATACACCGCCTCGGTGATCCGCGGCTCGATCTCCTGCATCACCGCGAGCGGCAGGGCGACGAGGTCGAGCCCGCGCGACTCGGCGGCGCTCACGATCTGCCCGGTCACGTGATGGGCGGTGCGGAAGGGCAGGCCGAGATCGCGCACGAGATAGTCGGCAAGGTCGGTCGCGGTGGCGAAATCGGCGCCGGCCACCGCGCGCATCCGCCCCGCGTCAGGCTCCATGTCGCGCACCATGCCGGTCATCGCGGCGAGGCACAGCTCGGCGGCGTCGGCGGCGTCGAACACCGGCTCCTTGTCCTCCTGCATGTCCTTCGCATAGGCGAGCGGCAGGCCCTTCATCACCGCGAGCAGCCCGGCGAGCGCGCCGAAAATCCGCCCCGCCTTGGCCCGGGCCAGCTCGGCGGCGTCGGGGTTGCGCTTCTGCGGCATGATCGACGAGCCGGTGGTATAGGCGTCGGACAGCCGGATGAAGCGATAGGGCGCGCTGGTCCAGATGATGATCTCCTCGGCGAAACGCGAAAGATGCATCGCGAGGATGGAGAGCGCCGAGAGGAATTCAAGCGCGAAGTCGCGGTCGGACACCGAATCGAGCGAATTCGCGGTCGGCCGGTCGAAGCCGAGGGCGGCGGCGGTCATGAAGCGGTCGATCGGGAAGGTGGTGCCGGCCAGCGCGGCGGCGCCGAGCGGGCATTCGTTCAGCCGCCGGCGCGCATCCGCGAGGCGGCCGCGGTCGCGCCCCAGCATCTCGACATAGGCGAGCAGATGATGCCCGAGCGTCACCGGCTGGGCGGTCTGCAAATGGGTGAAGCCGGGCATGATGGTGCCCGCGTGCTCGGCCGCGCGGTCGGCCAGCGCGCGCATCAGCGAGCGCACCTGCTCGTCGAGACTGTCGATCGCCTTGCGCACCCAGAGCCTGAAATCGGTCGCCACCTGGTCGTTGCGGCTGCGCGCGGTGTGCAGCCGCCGCCCCGCCTCGCCGATCCGCGCGACCAGCCAGGCCTCGATATTGGTGTGGATGTCCTCCAGCGCGGGATCGAAGGTGAAGGCGCCGTCGGCGATCGCCCCGGCGATCTCGCCGAGCCCGGCGCGGATCGCCGTCTCGTCATCGGCCGAGATGATGCCCTGCGCCGCGAGCATGCCGGCATGGGCGAGGCTGCCCTCGATATCCTCGCGCCAGAGCCGCTGGTCGAACCCGATCGAGGCGTTGATCGCCTGCATCACGGCTGCGGGACCGGCGGCGAAACGCCCGCCCCATTGCAGGCTCGATGGTTGCGTTTCGGCCTGTTCGGCACCAGACTTCGTCGTATTCGATTTGGAAGAGGTATCGGCGGTCATGCGTTTCGGGCTTTCTCGGCGGCGGTTCGCGCAACTGGGTGCGGGTCTTGTGCTGCCTGACTTAACTTCGCTCGCCGGGATCGGCAAATCCGCCGCGGCGATGACGCTGCCGGATGTCGGCCCCAATCTCGACGCGACGGTGCCGCAGCCGGAGCCGGATTTCCATTTCCTCGACGCCTCCGGCCGGCGGATGACGCTCGCCGCCTTCCGCGGCGAGGGGCTGGTGGTGAATTTCTGGGCCACCTGGTGCCCGCCCTGCCGCGCCGAACTGCCGACGCTGCTGGCGCTCGACCCGAAAATCCGCGCCGATGGCATGCGCGTCCTGCCGATCTCGGTGGACAGCCAGGGGATCAAGGCGGTGCGCCCCTATTTCGCCCGCCATCACATCACCGGCGTGCCGATGCTGCTCGACCCGAGTTCGAGCGCGCTCGATGCGTTCAACATCGGCGGCATCCCCTTCACCGTGATCGTCGATCGCGCGGGGCAGATGGTCGCCTCGCTGCAAGGGGCGGGGGATTGGGACACGCCGGCGACCATCGCGCGGCTGCGCCGGCTGGTCGGGCCGAAACCGGCCGCCGCACCGCCCACCACGTCGACCTGATCCGCCGCGCCGGCTCTTGCCCCGCCGCGATCCGGCTGATAGGCCGCGCCTGAGGCAGAACCGGGACAGAGAACGATGGCTGAAAACACCGTAAAGAAAGTTGTGCTGGCCTATTCGGGCGGGCTCGATACCAGTGTCATTCTCCGCTGGCTGCAGACCGAGCGGGCGGCGGAGGTCGTCACCTTCACCGCCGATCTCGGCCAGGGCGAGGAGCTGGAGCCGGCGCGGCGCAAGGCCGAGATGTTCGGCGTCAAGGAAATCTTCGTCGAGGATCTGCGCGAAACCTTCGTGAAGGATTTCGTCTTCCCGATGTTCCGCGCCAACGCGCTCTACGAGGGCCAGTACCTGCTCGGCACCTCGATCGCCCGGCCGCTGATCGCGCAGCGCCAGATCGAGATCGCCGAGGCGGTGGGGGCCGACGCCGTGGCCCATGGCGCGACCGGCAAGGGCAACGACCAGGTCCGCTTCGAACTCGCCTATTACGCGCTGAAGCCGGATGTGAAGGTCGTCGCCCCCTGGCGCGAATGGAGCCTGACCAGCCGTACGAAGCTGCTCGAATTCGCCGAGGCGCACCAGATCCCCATCGCCCGCGACAAGCGCGGCGAGGCGCCGTTCTCGGTCGATGCGAACCTGCTGCACTCCTCCTCCGAGGGCAAGATCCTCGAAGACCCCGCCGAGGCGCCGGACGAGATCGTCTACCAGCGGACGATCAGCCCCGAGGCGGCGCCGGACGTGGTCACCGAAATCAGCATCGATTTCGCCCAGGGCGACGCGGTGGCGCTGAACGGGGAGGCGCTCTCGCCGGCGACATTGCTCACCAGGCTCAACGAGCTGGGCCGCGACAACGGCATCGGCCGGCTCGACCTCGTCGAGAACCGGTTCGTCGGCATGAAGTCGCGCGGCGTCTATGAAACCCCGGGCGGCACGATCCTGCTGGCGGCGCATCGCGCCATCGAGAGCATCACGCTCGACCGCGAGGCCGCGCATCTGAAGGACAGCCTGATGCCGCGCTATGCCGAGCTGATCTATAACGGCTTCTGGTTCAGCCCCGAGCGGCGCATGCTCCAGGCGCTGATCGACGCCAGCCAGAACTCCGTCACCGGCCGGGTGCGCCTGAAACTCTACAAGGGCAACGTGATCGTCGCCGGCCGCGAAAGCCCCAACTCGCTCTACTCGGCGCGGATGGTCACCTTCGAGGACGACGAGGGCGCCTACAACCAGCAGGACGCGGCCGGCTTCATCAAGCTGAACGCCCTGCGCCTACGCCTCGGCGGCGCCATCGGCCGGCGCGGCGGCGCGCTTTAGAGCACTTTCCGATCCATCCGGATCGAATGTAGTGCTCTATGGTATTGATAAATAGAGCATCAAGCGGCGGCGCTGCGGGACTCATCTGTCCGACTGGATGTTTCCATCCGGCCGGACAGACCGCTCCGCCCCCGCGGCGCGGGCCGTCTGCTCCACAATCGCCACATTTCCACCATCGCCGGGCCATCTCCCGCCGTCATGACGACGTTATGGCCGCGCGACATCCATTCCGGCAGGGCCGGGACGTCATGCGGCCGATCTGAGGAGGAGCAGAGCATGACCCCGATCCCATCCCGCCTTTTCCCGCGCCGCTCTCTGCGGCGTTCCGGCGCCGCCGTCGCGGTGGTCGCCGCGGCGCTGGCGCTCGCCGGCTGCACCAACCCCTATGATCCCGGCCAGCGCGCCCTGGGCGGGGCGGCGATCGGCGCCGGCACGGGGGCCGCGATCGGGGCAGCCACCGGCGGCAGCCCAGCCACCGGCGCGCTGATCGGCGGCGCGGTCGGCGCCCTCGGTGGCGCGCTGACAACCCCGCAACCCGCCCCGCCGCCCGGCGCCTATGGCGCCTATCGCCGCCCCGACAGGCCGCAAGGCGACCAGTACCGCCACGACAACGAATATCGGCAGGACGGCCAGTATCAGCAGGGCAACCAGTATCCGCAGAACGGCCAATACCGGCAGGGCAACCAGTATCCGCAGAGCGGCCAATACCGGCAGGATCACCGTGCCCCCTACAACAACGGCGCTCCCGACCAGGGCAACCCGTACAATCAGGGGAATCCCTACAATCAGGGCAACCCGTATGACCAGGGCAACGGCTACCAGAACGGGCAATACTAGAGCATCATCCGATCAGATGGACTCATCTGATCGGATAAAGATGCTCTGCCCGCGCGCCGGCCGGCCTATTCGTCGGCGTAGGGGTTCTTGGTGCCGCGCAGTGCAAGGCGGATCGGTGCGCCGTCGAGGCCGAATTTCTCGCGCAGCGAGTTCACGAGGTAGCGCTGGTAACTGTCCGGCGTCAGCTCCGCCCTGGTGCCGAACACCGCGAAACTCGGCGGCCGCGCCTTGACCTGGGTGATATAGCGCAGCTTCAGCCGCCGCCCCTCGACCAGCGGCGGCGGAAACCGCTCCAGCGCGCCCTCGAACCAGCGGTTGAGGGAAGCGGTCGTCACCCGCGTGTTCCAGATCCGGTCAGCCTCGCGCACCGCCGGCAGCAGCTTCCTGACCCCCTCGCCGGTCTCGCCCGAGAGCGGCACGAGCGTGATCCCCTTCATCTGCGAGAGCGAATGCTCCAGCCGTTCGAGAATGGCCCGGCGGGTGCGGTCGCGGTCTTCCACCAGGTCCCATTTGGTCAGCGCGATCACGCAGGCGCGCCCCTCCCGCTCGATCAGCCGGGCAATGGTGAAATCCTGGTCGTGCAGCCCCTCATGCGCGTCGATGGCGAGAACGACCGTATCGGCGAATTTCAGCGCCTCGATCGTCGATGAGGTGGAGAGCTTCTCCAGCCCGGCCTCGACCCTCGCGCGCCGGCGCAGCCCGGCGGTGTCGAACAGCCGGTAGCGCCGCCCGGTGGCATCGGTCAGTTCGGCGGCGATCGCGTCGCGCGTCAGGCCGGGTTCGGGGCCGGTGATCACCCGCTGCTCGCCCAGCAGCCGGTTCATCAGGGTCGATTTGCCCGCATTCGGCCGCCCGACGATGGCCAGATGCATCGGCCGCTCGCCATCCTCATCCTCCGCCGCCCCGCTTTCCGGCAGCGCCTCGATGATGCGGTCGATCAGGTCGGACACGCCCTCGTTATGCTCGGCGGACACCGGCACCGGCTCGCCGAGGCCGAGCGCATAGGCCTCCAGCGCCGCGTTGCTGCCGCCGCGCCCCTCCGCCTTGTTGGCGACGACAATGACCGGCTTGCCCGTCCGTCGCAGCCAGGCGGCGAAATGCCGGTCCTCCGGCAGCAGCCCGGCGCGGGCGTCGAACACGAACAGCACGAGATCGGCCTCGTCCACCGCCGTCCCGGTCGAGGCGCGCATCCGCCCGGGCAGCGTGTCCGGCGGCGCTTCCTCAAGGCCGGCGGTGTCGATCAGCTGGACCTTCACCCCGGCAAGCTCGCCCCAGGCTTCCTTGCGGTCGCGGGTGACGCCGGGCTCATCGGCGACGAGCGCGATGCGCTTGCCCGCCAGCCGGTTGAACAGGGTGGATTTGCCGACATTCGGCCGCCCGCAGATCGCGACCCGCGGGGTGCGGGCAGGGGAGGTGGTCATCGATAGGCTGTCAGCACCGCGTTGCGGGTGAGCGCGAACAGCGTCCCCGCGGCGGCGATCGGGGCGAGGCCGGACTCGCCATTGAGGGCCAGCCCCTGGTCGGGCGGGGTGAGCAGTTTGCCGGCCAGCGCATCGACCACGATCATCCGCCGGTCCGAGCCGGTCAGCAGCAGCCCGGCGCCGGCCACCAGCGGGCCATGCCACGACAGCGGCTGGCGGCGCCGCGCCGGGTTGCCATAGGCAGGCAGGTCGGTCACCCAGCCGACAGCGCCATCCGCGACGCGGATCGCGGCAAGGCGCTGGCCCTCGGTCAGCAGGAACAGCCAGTCGCCGGCCACCGCCGGGGTCTCGCCGCCGCCCGCGCTGATGCTCCAGATCCGCCGGCCCGAACGCAGGTCGAAGGCGACGGTGGTGCCGGCCAGCCCGGTCGCGATCGCCAGCCCCCGGCGATCACCGGACTCGCGACGATGCTGGAGACGTCGAGCGGATTGGTCTGGGCGTATCCCGCCGCCAGGCTCTGCTCCCACACCGCCGACCCGCCGGTCGCGTTCACCCCGGCCAGCACGCCGGAGCCGAAGCCGGCGACCACGATGCCGTCCTGATAGGCGGGCGTGCCGGCGCCGAACATCGACCCGCCGGCGCCGCTCCCGGTCGGGAACCGCCAGGCGAAGGCGCCGGTCTTCGCATCGAAGGCCTGGAGCGTGTTGTCGAGCATGATGACGAAGATCATCCCGCCGCCGAGCCCGGGGGCCGAGCGGAACGGCTGGTCGAGCGTTTTCGTCCAGCGCGGCTTGCCGCTCGCCGGATCGAGGGCGAGGAGCTGGCCGAAGCCCGAGGCGACATACAGCGCCGCGTCATCCGCCGCGAGCCCGCCGCCATAGGCGAAGCTGTTGTCGTGCCGCGGGCGCATCGAATGTCGCCAGAGCCGATGTCCATCGGCGATCGCGCGGGCCTCGACCACGCCATTGGCATCCACGGTGAACACCCGCCCGCCGGCAATCACCGGGGCGGCGTGCAGCGTGCGGCGATAGGTGGCGCCGGCGCCGATATCGTCGTGCCAGGCCATGCGCAGCCGCGCGGGCAGGGCGCTCACCCCGGCATCGTGCGCGGCGGTGGCGCCGGCCTGGCCCCAGCCGGTCCGCGTCTGCGGTGCCGGCAGCGTCACCGGCGGCGCCCCGGCGGCAACCCGCAGCGGGTTGTGCGGCGGCAGCACCGGGATCTTGCGGCCCGGCACCGGCGGCTTCGGCGGGGTGGAGAGCAGGCCGCAGCCGGAGAGCATCGCCAGCGACGACAGCAGCGCGCCGCGCCGCCCGATGGTGGAAAGGGCGCGAAGATCGGTCATGGTCCGGCGGGTCATCCCTTCAGTTTCGCAATCAGGCCCTGGGCGAGATTGCGCAGATTGGGCGCGGAGGCGGGGTTGGCGCTCACCTCCGCCAGCAGGGCGCCGGCGGAGGCGGTCTTGCCGGCGTGGATGTCGAGCAGGGCGAGGTCGAGCTGGGCCAGCGGCTGCCACGGATTGCCCGGCCGGTTCAGCGTCTGCAGCCCGGCGCGGGCGGCGGCGGCGTTCTTGCCGTCCATCTCGTGCTGCGCGCCGAGCAGGATCGCGAGGTCGCGGATCGTCGGCAGCGCGCCGCTGCCCGGTGCCGCGATCGCCGCCCACTGGCGTTGCGCGGCCTTGCCATCGCCGCCCTGCTCGTAAAGTGCGGCGGCGCGCAGCCGGGCGAGATTGGCATAGCCGGCCGGCGCGCTGGCGGCATATCCAGCAAGCCGCTTCGCATCGGCCAGATCGCCCGCCTTGGTCGCCCCGCCCGCCTGCTGGCCGATCTCGGCGATCAGCGCGGTGTAGCCTTCCGCCGCCCGCACATCGAGAAGGTGGCGGTGCCACTGCCACGCCTTCCACCCGCCGATCGCGACCAGCACGACCAGTGCTGCGCCGGCCATCGCGCCGGCATACCGGACGAGGAACTGACGCGTGCGTTCGGCACGCAGGTCTTCGGCGACTTCATCGAAAATATCGGGCACTCGGGCTCTCGCTCGCTTGGCGCCGGGGAGGGTATCCCGCGGGCTGGATCGGGTTTTCGCGGCGGACCATAGCCGCGCGCGGCACGTTGGGCAACGTAACCGGGTCTTCATTTTTTCATGGCATTCTACCGGCAATGCGACGAATGCTTGTCATGCTCTGCGCGGTCCCGCTCGCCGGGTGCGGCATCGGTGCGGGTGCCACCGTGGCCGCGAATGTCGTCACGCTGACCACGATCCACCGCACCGTGCCGGATGCGGTCGTCTCGCTGGTCACCGGGCGCGATTGCTCGATGGTCCGGCTCGACCGGACAAGAGCTATTGCGCGCCGAAATACGTCCCGCCGCGGCCGCCGCCCTACTGCACCCAGACCCTGGGCGACCCCGAATGCTGGGCCGATCCCGAAAAACTGCCGGACCACGCGCCGGAAATCGCCGAAGGCCCCTACCGGCTGACCACCCGCGCCCAGATCGAAAGCGCCGAGGGGCGCTGGCCCTGACCGGCCGCTTCGCCCGACCGCCATCGGCAACCCCCACCAATAACAAACGCCGTCAACAACAAACGCCGCCCCTTGGGGGCGGCGTTCCCGTTGGTCCTGCGGTGCAAAAGCGCCGCCCGGCATGCCCGGACCCGGCATGGCGCCGGAGCCGGGCGCGCGCCGGTTCAGTTCTCGCCCTGCGCCTGCTGGTTGCGGCGGCGGATGGCGGCGCCGAGGATGTCGCCGAGCGAGGCGCCCGAGTCGGACGAGCCGTAATCGGCCATCGCCTGCTTCTCCTCGTCGATCTCCTTGCCCTTGACCGTGAGCTGCAGCTTGCGCGCGGCGCGGTCGACAGCGGTGATCTTGGCGTCGATCTTCTCGCCCGGCGCGAACTTCTCCGGCCGCTGGTCGGCCTTGTCGCGGGCGAGTTCGGCGCGGCGGATGAAGCCGGTGAGAACGTCGTCCACCTTCACCTCGAGGCCGTTCGCCTGCACCGCGGTGATCACGCAGGTCACGATCATGCCCTTGTGGACACGGTCGAGCACGCCGGCGGCGGGATCTTCCTCAAGCTGCTTCACGCCGAGGCTGATGCGCTCCTTCTCGACATCGACGTCGAGAACCTTCGCCTTGACCACGTCGCCCTTGTTGAACTTCGCCATGGCGAGTTCGCCCGGCTCGTCCCACGACAGGTCGGACATGTGGACCATGCCGTCGATCTCCGGCGCAAGGCCGACGAACAGGCCGAACTCGGTCATGTTGCGGATCTCGCCTTCGACGATCGAGCCCACCGGGTGCTCGTCGAGGAACTGCTCCCACGGGTTGCGCTGAACCTGCTTGAGGCCGAGCGAAATGCGGCGCTTGCCGGCATCCACGTCGAGTACCATGACCTCGACTTCCTGGCTCGTCGCGACGATCTTGCCGGGATGCGCGTTCTTCTTGGTCCACGACATCTCGGAGACGTGCACGAGACCCTCGACGCCCGGCTCCAGCTCCACGAAGGCGCCGTAGTCGGTGATGTTGGTGACCCGGCCGGTCGCCTTGATTCCCGGCGGATACTTGACGTCCACGCCTTCCCACGGATCGGTCTCGAGCTGCTTCATGCCGAGGCTGATGCGCTGGGTGTCGGGGTTGAAGCGGATCACCTGCACCCGCACCGGCTGGCCGATGGTCAGCGCCTCGGCCGGGTGGTTGATGCGCCGCCAGGCGATGTCGGTCACGTGCAGCAGGCCATCGACGCCGCCGAGATCGACGAAGGCGCCGTAATCGGTGATGTTCTTGACCACGCCATCGAGGATCTGGCCTTCCTTGAGGCCCTGGATCAGCTCGCTGCGCTGCTCCGCCCGGGTCTCCTCGAGCACGGCGCGGCGCGAGACCACGATGTTGCCGCGCGCGCGATCCATCTTGAGGATCTGGAACGGCTGCTGCACGCCCATCAGCGGGGTGACGTCGCGCACCGGGCGGATATCCACCTGGCTGCCCGGCAGGAACGCCGTCGCGCCGCCGAGATCGACGGTGAAGCCGCCCTTGACCCGGCCGTGGATCACGCCATTGACCCGCGCCTGCTGCTCATAGGCGCGCTCCAGCGCCGTCCAGGCCTCCTCGCGGCGCGCCTTCTCGCGCGACAGCACGATCGAGCCGTCCTTGTCCTCGTAGCGCTCGATATACAGATCGAACGTGTCGCCGGACTTGATCTCCTGCGCGCCGAATTCCTTCAGCGGCACGCGGCCCTCGCTCTTCAGCCCGACATCGACGACGACATAGTCATCATCAATGCGCGACACCCGGCCGGAGACGACCGAGCCCTCGAAGCCGGTATTGCTGCCGAGCGTGCTGTCGAGCAGCGCGGCGAAATCCTCGGTGCCGGAATTATGATCAGCGCCCTGCGAGCGCATGGCAGTTGCGGTTGAACCCATGAAGCGGTTTGAATCCTTGAAACGAGACCGTCTTGCGGCCGGTTTGGCTGGCGCGCCGCCCGGAATTCCATCCGTTGCGGTCACGACTGTCCGGACGGGTCCGGACGGGGTTTCGGGTGCCACCGTTGCGCACCGTTTCGAGGCGGCGCCGGCATGCCGGGATTTCCATGAGAGGGAATTCCGCAGCGCCGCGCGCCGACCCGGCCGGGATAGTCCACGTCGTCCCGGCAACGGTCTGGCGACAAGCCGTGGACACCATGTCCGCGGTTGCCGCGGGAATAGGCTTTTTCACCCGGTTTTGCAAGCTTTCCCGAACCTTTCGCGGCACCCGCGCCGGCCAGAGGCTTCGCGGCGCCGAATCACATGCTATAAGCCCGGCCCGATGACGCATTCGCAGACTCCGGCTCGGCCGGCCCGCTTCTCCCCCTCGCAGCCGCGCACGCGCCGGCGCCGCCCGCGCGCGCTGCCGGCCCTGCTCCTGCTCTCGCCGCTCGCCCTCGGCGGCTGCGGCCTGTTCGGCGGCAGCGCCAAGACCGGCGCCGCCGCGCACAAGCACGCCGCCAAGCCGCTGCAACCGGCCGACGCGCTCTATGCCGAGGGCATCGCCCAGCTGCACAAGGGCGAGAACAAGAAGGCCGCCCAGCTCTTCGGCGAGATCGAGGTAAACTACCCCTATTCGACCTGGGCGAGCCATGCCGAGCTGCTCCAGGGCTACGCGCAATACCGACGGCAGAATTTCGACTCCGCGGTCAGCGCGCTGAACCGCTTCATCGAGCTGCACCCGGCAAGCCCCGAGGCGGCCTATGCCTACTACCTGAAGGCGCTCTGCTTCTACGAGCAGATCGAGGACGTCCAGCGCGACCAGACCTTCACCCTCGAAGCCGCCCAGGCCTTGCAGGACGTGGTCTCCCGCTTCCCCGACAGCGCCTATGCCCGCGACGCCCGGATCAAGCTCCGCCTGGTCGAGAACCGCCTCGCCGGCCACCAGATGGAAATCGGCCGCTTCTACCAGCGGCAGAATCTCTACGCCGCGGCGATCAGCCGCTATCAGGTGGTGGTCCAGCAATACCAGACCACGACCTTCGCCCCCGAGGCGCTCGACCGGCTGGTGGAATGCTATCTTGATCTCGGCCTGGTCAAGGAGGCGCGGCGCAATGCCGCCGTGCTCGGCCACAACTATCCCGGCTCGCGCTGGTATTTGCACGCCTATGACACGCTGCGCCGCCACGGGCTGCTGGCGGGCGCGGCAAAGCCGAAGGCCACGGGCGGGTTCCTCTTCGGCCTGCTCTGACCCGGGGGGCGCGGAGCCATGCTCACGGCGCTGTCCATCCGCGATGTCGTCCTGATCGACCGGCTGGATATCGGCTTCGCCCCGGGCCTGACCGTCTTCACCGGCGAAACCGGCGCCGGCAAGTCCATCCTGCTCGATTCGCTCGGCCTCGCCCTGGGCGACCGCGCCGATGCCGCGCTGGTGCGCTCCGGCGCCGCCCAGGCGGTCGTCACCGCCTCCTTCGCGATTCCCGCCACGCACCCGGCAATGGCGCTGCTGGCCGAGCAGGGGATCGAACCCGGCGATGAAATCCTGCTCCGTCGCATCCTCTCGCGCGGTGGCAAGTCGCGAGCCCTGGTCAACGACCAGCCGGTGAGCGTCGCCCTGCTGCGCCGGGTGGCCGATCTGCTGATCGAGATCCAGGGCCAGCACGCCCAGTTCGGCCTGACCGACCCCGCCACCCAGCGCGACATGCTCGACCGTTTCGGCGTCGCGCCCGCGCTGCGCGACGAGGTGGCCGCCGCCTTCGCCACCTGGCGCGCGGCCGAGGCGGCGCGCGCCGCGGCCGAGGCGGCGCTCGACTCCGCGAGGCGCGACGAGGATTTCCTCCGCCACGCGGTCGACGAGCTGGCGACCCTCGCGCCGCGCGCCGGCGAGGAGGAGGAACTGGCCGCCGCCCGCCAGCGCCTGCAGGGGGCGGAGCGCCGCGCCGAGGCGATCGGCGGCGCGCTCGCCGAGCTGGCCCCGCGCGAGCGCCGCTCCGCCGGCCCGGCGGCGACGCTGCGCGCGGCCGCCCGCGCGCTCGCCCGCATCGCCGAGGCCGAGCAGGGCGCGTCCATCGGCCCCGCACTCGCCGCGATCGAGCGCGCCGAGGAAGCCCTGGCCGAGGCCGAAACCCTGCTCTCCCGCGCGGTTTCCGAGGCCGAGGCCGACCCGCGCGGGCTCGAGGCGATCGAGGAGCGGCTGTTCGCCCTGCGCGGCATGGCGCGCAAGCACGCGGTTCCCGTCATCGAGCTGCCCGCCCTGCTCGAACAGTTCCGCGCCCGCCTCGCCACGCTCGACGCCGGCACCGAGGCGCTCTCCCGCGCCGAGGCGGCGAGCCGCGCCGCCCGCGCCGCCTATGGCGCGGCGGCCGCGGCGCTGAGTGCCGCGCGGCAGGCGGCGGCCGAGCGCCTCGCCGCCGCCATCGCCGCCGAGCTTCCCCCGCTCCGGCTCGACCGCGCCCGCTTCCTCGTCGCCCGCGCCGACCTGCCGGAGGCGCAGTGGAACGCGAACGGCGCCGATTCGGTGCGCTTCCTCGTCGCCACCAACCCCGGCAGCGCGCCCGGCCCGCTCGACAAGGTCGCCTCCGGCGGCGAGCTGTCACGCCTGCTGCTGGCGCTGAACGTGGTGCTGGCCGGCGAATCCCCCGTCGCAGCCCTGATCTTCGACGAGGTGGACAGCGGCATCGGCGGCGCCACCGCCGCGGCGGTGGGCGAGCGCCTCGCCCGCATCGCGCGCGAGACCCAGGTTCTCGTCGTCACCCATTCGCCCCAGGTCGCCGCCCGCGCCGATTCGCATTTCCAGGTCAGCAAGGCCAGCGGGCGCGACCGCGCGATGACGCTCATCAGCCGGCTTGACGCCGCCGCCCGGCAGGAGGAAATCGCCCGCATGCTTGCCGGAGAAACGATTACCGACGCCGCGCGCGACGCCGCGCGCAGCCTGCTGGGCCGCTCGTGAGCGCCCGCCCGCCCGCCCCCGCCGCCGCGGCCGATCCCAGGGCCCGCCTCGCCGAGCTGCTCGCCCGCCTCGCCGCGGCGGATGCCGCCTATCACCGCGACGATGCGCCGATCATGGACGACGCCGCCTACGACGCCCTGCGGCGCGAGGCCGAGTCGCTGCGCGCCCGCCATCCCGAACTCGCCGCGACGCTCGACCAGGTCGGCGCCGCCCCCGCCGGCGCCTTCGGCAAGCTGCGCCACCGCCTGCCCATGCTCTCGCTCGACAACGTGTTCGAGCCGGCCGATTTCGCCGAGTTCTGCGCCAGCATCCGCCGCTTTCTCGGCCTCGGCGCGGCGCCGCTGGCCTTCGTCGCCGAACCCAAGATCGACGGCCTGTCGATCTCGCTGACCTACGAGAACCGCCGCTTCGCCCGCGGCGCGACGCGCGGCGACGGCGCCGAGGGCGAGGACGTCACCGAAAACCTCCGCACCCTGCGCGAACTGCCCGCGACCCTGCCGGAGGACGCGCCCGACTTCATCGAGATCCGCGGCGAGGTCTACATGACCAAGGCCGATTTCGTCGCCCTCAACCAGGGCCAGTCCCGCCAGTTCGCCAACCCGCGCAACGCCGCCGCCGGCAGCCTCCGCCAGCTCGACCCTGCGATCACCGCCGCCCGCCGGCTCTCGCTGTTCGCCTATGCGCGGGGTGCCGCAAGCGCTGCGGTGGGCGAGACCCATTGGGACTATCTGGCGACGCTGCGGCGCTGGGGCTTCCCGGTGAATCCGCTGGCCGAGCGGGTGAGCGAGGCGGGCGCGGAAGCCTTCCAGCGCGCGGTGGCCGAACGCCGCGCCGGGCTCGACTACGATATCGACGGCGTCGTCTACAAGATCGACGACCTCGCGTTGCAGGAGCGTCTCGGCTTCGCCGGCCGCGCCCCGCGCTGGGCGGTGGCGTGGAAATTCCCCGCCGAGCGGGCGCTCACCACGCTGCGCGCGATCGACATCCAGGTCGGCCGCACCGGCGCGCTCACCCCCCGCGCCCGGCTCGACCCGGTCAATGTCGGCGGCGTGCTGGTCAGCCACGCGACCCTGCACAACGAGGACGAGATCGCCCGCAAGGACGTGCGAATCGGCGACACGGTCGAACTCCAGCGCGCCGGCGACGTGATCCCGCAGATCCTCCGCGCCCTGCCCGAGCGCCGGCCGGCCGATTCGGCCCCCTTCGTCTTCCCCGATCACTGCCCGGCCTGCGGCGCGCTGGCGATCCGCCCGGCCGGCGAGGTGGTGCGCCGCTGCACCGGCGGGCTGAGCTGCCCGGCCCAGGTCGTCGAGCGGCTGATCCATTTCTGCGCCCGCGCCGCCTTCGACATCGAGGGGATGGGGGAGCGGACGGTCGAGCAGTTCCACGCCCTGGGCTGGCTTCTGAGCCCGGCGGACATTTTCTCCCTGCGCGACCGCGAGGCCGCGATCGCGGCGCTGGAGGGCTGGGGCGAGGTTTCGGCGCGCAAGCTCGTCGCCGCGATCGAGGCGCGCCGGCGGGTGCCGCTCGCCCGCTTCATCTTCGCCCTCGGCATACGGCGGATCGGCGAGCAGAACGCGAAGCTGCTGGCCCGCCACTATTCTTCCTATGCCACCTGGCGCCAGCAGATGGAGCAGGCCGGCGTGATCGGCTCGGATGCGCGGCTGGAACTCGGCTCGATTTCCGGCATCGGCCCGTCGATCGCCGAGGAACTCGCCGGCTTCTTCGCCGAGCCGCACAACCGCGACCTGCTCGACCGGCTGGTGCCGATGCTGACCATCGAGGACGAGGTTGCGGCGGAAGGCGGCGCGTTCGCCGGCAAGACGATCGTCTTCACCGGCACGCTGGAAACGCTGACCCGCCCGGAGGCGAAGGCCCGGGCGGAGGCGCTGGGCGCGAAAGTCACCGAATCGGTCTCGAAAAAGACCGATTTCGTGGTGGTGGGTGCGGAAGCCGGCTCGAAGGCGGCAAAGGCCGCGAGCCTCGGCGTCACCATTCTGAGCGAGGCTGAATTCCGCGACCTCGCGGGCCTCTGACCCGCCGGCCGCGGATGATTGAAAAGCCCCCTCAGTCGTCCCGCTGGATGCGTTCCTGCCGCTCGTGGCGTTCCTGCGCCTCGATCGACAATGTCGCGATCGGCCGCGCCATCAGCCGCTTCAGCCCGATCGGCTCGCCGGTTTCCTCGCAATAGCCGTAGGTGCCGGCCTCGATCCGCGCCAGCGCCTGGTCGATCTTGCCGATCAGCTTGCGGGCGCGGTCGCGGGTGCGCAGTTCCAGCGCCCGGTCGGTCTCCACGCTCGCGCGATCGGTGATGTCGGGCTCCAGGATGCCGCCTTCGGACAGGCTGGCGAGGGTCCCGTTCGCCTCCATCAGCAGGTCGTGCCGCCAGCGGAGCAGCCTCTGCCGGAAGAACTCGACCTGGGTCGGGTTCATGAACTCTTCATCGTCGCTCGGGATGTAGTCCGGTGCAAGAGTAATTAACATGAATGTCAGTTCCTCCAACGCACGGGCCCCGGGGTCGGTATGGGTGAGGCCACAGGTTGGCGGCTTATACCCGTGCCGCCCGCCGCCGCCAAGGGCGGAGAGGCTGCAATTCACCTTATAGTCACAACCTTCCGTGGCGGGCGAGTTCGACCCGCGCGCGCAGGCGGATCGCGCCGACGATGGCGCGCAGCGCCGGGTCGGCCGGAAGCTCGATCTCCGCCGCGCTCCGCGCCAGCGCGTCGAGATCGGGCGCGGTGCCGCCCAGCACTGCCCGTTGCAGCGCGGCCAGCGCGCCGAGCGCGCGTTCGCCGCCGCGCCGCGCCGCGCCCTGCCGGCGGGCCTCGCCGCTCTCGTCCTGCAGCCCGATCAGCGCGGCGACGCTGACCGGCGCGAGCGCGGGGGTTTCCTGCTGCGCCGGGGCGGCGAGGCTGAAGCTCTCGCCGGCCGGCCTCGCCTTGCCGCCGCGCGCGGTGCCGCCGATGCCGCCCGGCCCGCCCAGTCCTGCAATCCGTGTCATTCCCGCCTCCTCGCGCCCCATGCCGGCGCGCAGCTTTCATCCGGCCAGACCGTCTCTTAGCTGCAAAGTATTAACCTTTTCCTGCGAAACTCCACCGCGTGACCAAAATGATCGCGCCCGATGACCCGAAATTTCCTTGATATCTGTTGCTGCGGCCGGCATCGCTGGCGCGCCGCGATGCTGCTGCTCTGGGCAGCGTGCTATCTGCTGTTCGCCTGCGCGCGCCCGGCCTTCGCCGAGGTGCGGATCAAGGACATCACCGACATCCAGGGGGTCCGCAACAACCAGCTCGTCGGCTACGGCCTGGTCGTCGGGCTCAAGGGCACCGGCGATTCGCTCAACAACTCGGTCTTCACCCGCCAGTCGCTGATCGGCATGCTCGAACGCCTCGGCGTCAACACCCAGAGCCAGGCGGCGAACCTGCAAACCAAGGACATCGCCGCCGTCATGGTCACGGCGAACCTGCCCGCCTTCGTCCATAGCGGCGAGACGATCGACGTCACCGTCTCGGCGATGGGCGACGCGACCGACCTGACCGGCGGCACGCTGCTCGTCACCCCGCTGCTCGGCGCCGATGGCCGGGTCTATGCCGTGGCCCAGGGCTCGCTGGTCACCGGCGCGATCCAGGCGGCGGGGGCGAATGCCTCCTTCACCCAGGGCGTGCCCACCGTCGGCCGGATCACCAACGGCGCCATCGTCGAGCGTTCGGTCAATTTCAAGCTGGCCTCGCAGAAACAGCCCAAGCTCGAACTGCGCAACCCCGATTTCACCACCGCGATGCGCATCGCCCGCGTCATCAACGAGCGTCTCGGCCCCGGCATCGCCACGGTCGATGATCCGCGCACCATCACCCTCGATCTCGAGGGCCGCAACGTCGTGCAGAATCTCGCCGATATCGAGGATCTGCGCGTCCAGCCCTCCACGCCCGCGGTCGTCGTGGTCGACGAGGCGACGGGCACGATCGTGATGGGCGCGAATGTGCGCATCAGCACCGTCGCGATCGACGAGGGCAACATCACCGTGACCGTGAAGAACACCCCGGTGGTCAGCCAGCCCAACCCGCTGGCCGGCGGCAACACGGTCTCGACCGCGCAGACCTCGATTTCCGTCAAGAAGGGCAAGGGCAAGAGAATGGATATCGTCCAGGGCAATATCAGCCTGCAACAGCTGGTCTCCAGCCTGAACGCGCTCGGCGTCGCGCCGCACGACATGATCAGCATCCTCCAGGCGATCAAGGCGGCCGGCGCCCTGCAGGCGCGGCTGGTCGTGCAATGACCCTGACCCCGCTCGCAGGCCCCGCCGGCGCCGCGCTCGATCCGCTCACCCGGCCCGTCGCGACCCCGCCCGCCCGCGGCACCGCGCCGATGAGCGATCAGGCCATCGTCCACGCCGCCCACAAATTCGAGGCGATGGCGATCGCCCAGCTGCTCAAGCCGATGTTCGCCTCCGCCGGCTCCGCAGCGGCGCCGTTCAGCGGCGGCGCGGTCGAGAAATCGTTCCGTCCCTTCTTCATCGACGCGGTCGCGAAATCGATCGAGGCGCGCGGCGGACTCGGCCTCGCGCCGATGATCGAAAAGGCGCTCCTCGCCGAGCGCGACAGCACCAAACCCCAGCCCGCCGCCTCCGCCTCCGTCCCGAGTCCATCCCCATCTCCATCCCCATCCCCAGGAACCGGCTCATGAACACCGAAGCCTCGGCTCGCGGCCCCATCGCCGCCGCCAACGCCCTCGCCGCCGTCCTCGAAGAGGAAAACCGCCTCCTCTCCCTGCAGGATTTCGCCTCCAGCGCCACTCTGGAAGCGGCGAAGCGCGGCGCCATCGCCGATTTCGAGGCCGCCTTCGAAACCGGCGCGGCGCTGCCGCCGCGCGAGCGCCGGCAGGCCGAGGCGGCGCAGCGTCGCCTTGACACGGCGATCAGCGCCAACGGCGCGCTTCTGCGCGGTGCGATCGAGACCCAGCAGCGCGTGATCCGCACGATCATGCAGGCGCTCGACACCAGCCGCGCCGCGGTCGAGCCGCTGCAATCCTACGCGCAGGACGCCGCCGGCCGCCCGGTTGCGCCGGTCGCCTTCAGCCTGCGCGCCTGATCCAGCCGCGTCTCCTCCCAACGCGTATCTCTGGCCAGATCGGGCCGGCTGTGGCATGGCCCGGGCATGAAGCTGATCCTGATCACGGAAGCCCCGTTCGACTCGGTGACCGGGGCCTCGTTCTACCATCGCCGCCTGCTCGCCGCCTGGCGCGAGGCGGGCGGCGGCGCCGAGATCTTCGCGCTCGATCAACCGGTCGGCGCCGATTTCGCCGATCGTCTGCGGCCGGATGGCCCGATCCTGCTGGAGGGCGCGGCCTTCGCCCATGCCCGCGCCGCGATCCCGGCGCTGCAGGCGCGCGGCGCCTTCGCCCTCATCCATCACCCGACCTCGCTCGAGCCCGGCACGCCAGAAGAGCTGCGGCAGGCCTTCAAGGCGCTGGAGCGGGAGGCGCTGCCCGGCTTCGCCCGGGTCATCGCCGCGAGCGCGCCGATCGCCGGGCGCCTGTCCGCCGAATTCGGCGTGCTGAGCGACCGGATCAGCGTTCTCGTCCCGGGAACCGACCGCTACGAATGCCGCACGCTCAACCCGGTCCTGCCCGATGGCAGCCCGTGCACCGTGCTCTCCCTCGGCACGCTGACCTATCGCAAGGGGCATGACGTCCTGATCCGCGCGCTCGCCTCGCTGCACGATCTCGACTGGCGGCTGGTGATCGCCGGCGAAATGCGCGACCCGGCCTATGCCGAGGGGCTCGACCGGCTTGCCGCCGAGCTTGGCGTCGCCAGCCAGGTGGAGCGGCGCGGGCCGCTCGCCGGCAGCGCGCTCGAGGCCGCCTGGGCCGAAGCCGATCTCTTCGCCCTCGCCACAAGGTTCGAGGGGTTCGGCATGGCGATCGCCGAGGCGATGGCGCGGGGTCTGCCGGTCGCCATCACCGAGGGTGGCGCGGCCGGCGAACTGGTGCCGACCGGTGCCGGAATCGTCGCCCCGGTGGATGACGTGGCCCAGCTCGGCAAGGCGATGCGCCGGCTCGTCTTCAGCCCCGCTTTGCGCGCGCAGATGGGAGCCATCGCCTGGCAACACGCGCGCGGCCTGCCGAACTGGCCCGAGCAGGCCCGGGCGCTGCGGCACCTCGCAACGTCCTGACCGGCGCAGCCCCCCGAGGCTTCACTCCGCCCGCCGGTCCATCCGGTCGGCATCGCCGTGCAGCAGGTGGAAGAGCTGCCGGCGCAGGCAGTCGAAGGTGAAGGGCTTGCGCAGCGTCGCCGTCCGCCCCCCCGCCTTGTGCCCCGTCGCCCCGGCGAGGCCGGTGACGAACAGAACCGGCAGGTCCGGCCGCATCTGCCGCGCGCGGGCGGCGAGGGCGAGCCCGTTCATCGCGCCGGGCAGGCCGATATCGGCGATCAGCAGCCCGATCGCCGCATCCGCGCGCAGCCAGTCGAGGCCGGATTCGGCGTCCGCCGCCTGCCGCACGGCGAATCCCTGCTCGCCCAGCATGTCGGCCAGCAGCGTCCGCAGCGCATCCTCGTCATCGACGATCAGCACGACATCGCGCCCCGCCGGCAGCCATGCCGCGTGCGGCGCCGAATCGCCCGCCGCCGCCGCCTCTCCTGTCGTCGCCGCCGCCGAGGCGTCCGGGGCAGGGCAGGGGATGAACAGGCTGACCCTTGTGCCCTCGCCGATCCGGCTGGCGATCTCGACATGCCCGCCCGATTGCTGGACGAAGCCATAGACCATCGACAGGCCGAGCCCGGTGCCCTGGCCGGCGGGCTTGGTGGTGAAGAAGGGTTCGAAAGCCTGTGCCAGCACCGTCTCCGTCATCCCGCAGCCGGTATCGGCGATGCCGATCCGCACATACGCCCCGGCCTTCCGGCTCTGGCCGCGCGGCGGCGGGCCCAGCGCCGCGTTCGCCGCGTCCAGCGTCAGCACCCCGCCCTCCGGCATGGCGTCGCGCGCGTTGATCGCGAGGTTGAGCAGCGCGTTCTCCAGCTGGTTGCGGTCGCAGAAGCCGGGCCGGATATCCGGCGGGCACGATGTCCGCACCGCGATCGCCGGGCCGGCCATGCGGTCGATCAGCTCGCGCATGTCCTCGATCAGCGCGCCGATATCGATCACGTCCGGCGCCAGCGTCTGCCGGCGCGCGAACGCGAGCAGGCGCTGGGTGAGCCCGGCGGCGCGGGATGCGGCGCTGCGCGCGCCTTCGAGATACGACCGCGCGGCCTCGGTCTCGCCCTGTTCGAGCCGTGCCGCGAGCATGTCGAGATTGCCGAGGATTCCGGTCAGGATATTGTTGAAATCGTGCGAGATCCCGCCGGTCATCTGGCCGATGGCGTCCATCTTGTGCGCCTGCCGCAGCTCCGCCTCCACCGCCTCGCGCCCGCGCATCTGCGCCGTGGTGTCGCGCAGCACGACATGCGCGCCGTCGATCCGCCCGGCGCCATCGATGATCGGCACCGAGGACAGGCTCAGCCAGATCCGCTCCGGCGTGCCGTCCCGGTCGGCGACGAGGCAGTGATCCGACAGGATCACGCAGTCGCCCGCAAGGGTGCGGCCGAGAATGTCGCGAACCAGCCGCCGCACACCGCCCGGCGCCTCGCGCGCCGTCCGCCCGAGGCTGCGCGGATGCCACCGCCCCAGCAGCGCGGCGCAGGCGTCGTTATAGATCAGCACGCCCTCGCGCCCCCACATGGTGGCGATGGCGGTATCCGAGGCGCAGATCAGCTCGATCCGGCGGCGGCGGATCGCCGGCCACGACCCGATCGGCCCGAGCGCCGTTGTCTCCCAGTCGAACGCCTCGATCAGCGCGCGCAGCGGCGTCGGCGCGGCTGTCGCCGGCTGCCGCGCGCGCGTCAGGGTCAGCGGAATGGAACCGGCCGTCATGTCCTGCTCGCCTCCATCCTGCGATGCGGGCCAATCCCGCCGCAGGCCTGCCGTCATCGGAATTGCCGTCCAGCCGCGGCGTTCGCGGTCCGGCCGGGTCTCAAGCGCGGTCGCGATGCGCCAGGCACCCGTCCGTGACACCCAGTATATGAGACAAATTTGAAATATTACAAATTAATTAGATAAATTTTAATAAATACCGAATCCCTGCCGCCGGTCCCGCCCCGCCCGCCGCCTTACTCGCCGATCAGCCCGGCTTTTTCGGCGGCGCGGCCATAAAGGAACGTCCACAGCATCAGCAGCCCGATCGTCGCATAGCCGACGACCGGCCCGACGATGAGAAACTGCCCGACCGGCAGCGAAAACACCAGAACGCTGCGCACCGCCGTCTCCGCCACCAGCCCGACGCCCCAGACGATCGTCATCACGCTCATCACCCGCCGGAATCCCGGCTGGTCGCGATGCGCCTCGAATTCCGCGCTGTCCTCGGCCGATTGCCGCTTCAGGCTGGCGCTGGCGAGCACATAGATCAGCGGCCGGCGGATCAGCGCCGAGCCGATGAACACGAGGCCGATCAGCCCGGTGATCAGCGATTCCCGCATCAGCAGCAGCTTGGGCGAGCCGCCGAGCGCGAAGCCGAGCAGCGACAGCGCGATGCCGCCCAGCACCATCACCGAAATCGCGTCCACCCGCCGGTGGCGGGCGAATTCCACGAGACTCCACACGATCGGCGGCGCGGCCGAGGCCATGATGGCGTGAATCTCGCCGATATGCAGCTTGCTGAAGTGATAGACCGTCCAGGGCAGCAGGAAATTGAACAGAATCTCCAGCGCCATCATGACGCGCTTGCGGGTGACGATGCCCGTCATCGCAGGATGTCCGCGCCTTCGAGGAGCTGAGCCGTCGAGCGGCCGATCTCGTCCGCCGCCAGCGCCTCCGCCCGGCCGCCGAGATGGGTCGCGAGGAAATGCTCGGTGATCGCGTTGAAGGCGATGCTGTTCTCCGGCCGCGCGAAGCCGTGCCCCTCGTCGGGGAACAGGACGTAGGTGACGGGAATGCCCTTTTCCTTCAGCGCCGCCACCATCTGGTCGGATTCCGCCTGGTTCACCCGCGGGTCGTTCGCCCCCTGGCCGATCAGCAGCGGCCGGGCGAGGTGCGCGGCAAGGTGAACCGGCGAGCGCTCGCGCAGCAGCGCCGCCCCCTCCGGCGTTGCCGGGTCGCCGAGCGCGCGGGTGAAGATGCTGCGCCCCGCCTCCCAATAGGGCGGAATGGTGGCGAGCAGGGTTTCGAGATTGGACGGGCCGACAATATCCACCCCGCAGGCATAGCGCTCGGGGTGCCGGGTCATCGCGGCGAGCGTCGCATAGCCGCCATAGGAGCCGCCCATGATCGCGATCCGGTCCGGATCGGCGATGCCCTGGCCGATCGCCCAGTCCACCGCGTCCAGCAGGTCGTCATCCATCGCCCGGCCCCATTCGCGGTCGCCGGCCGTGAGGAACGCCTTGCCGAACCCGGTCGAGGCCCGGAAATTGACCGAGAGCACGGCATAGCCCCGATTGGCCAGCCACTGGTGATACGGGTTGAACCCGAAGGAATCCCGCGCCCACGGCCCGCCATGCACCAGCAGCACCAGCGGGCGCGGCGCCGCGCCCGCATCCGGCGGCACGGTGAGGTAGGAGACGAGGGACAGACCGTCCCGTGCGGCGATCACCACCGGGCGCATCGGCGCGAGCGGGGCGGCGGCGAGGTCGGGCCGCGTGTCGTAGAGTTTTTCGAGCTGGCGGTTCTCGCGGTCATACAGCCAGGCGACGCCGGGCGCCGTGTCCGAGGCGGCGCCGACGATCCAGAACCGGTCGTCCTCGCTGCGCGACTGGATGCCCCAATCGCCGATCCCGGCAGCATCCAGCGCGTCGAGATCCGGCTGGATCGCGGGGTCGAGCGCCACGTAGCGGTTGCGCTCGTAATTCACCCCATAGGCGAGCGGCGTGTTCTCGTGCGGCCGGACGATGATTTCGCCGATATCCGCCCGCGCATCCTCGGCGAGCAGCGTGGCCGCGCCGGTCTCGAGGTCGAGGCGGAAGAGTGCTGCGGTATCGCGCCCGGCGCTGCTCAGCATCAGCGTCGTCCGCCCATCGGCGGTGAACAGGCCGAGCACGCCCGAGGTCATCGCGTCTTCCGGCGCGAAGCGCATGAACGGCGCCCAGCCGCCGGCGCCATCCGGGCGCAGCACCGTCTGGCTGCCATCGCCCTCCAGCCGCGCGGCGAGGCGCAGGGTGAAATCCTCGTCCACATCGAAGCCGGCGAGGCCGGGATTCTCCGCGATCATCGTCGCCCGCCCGGTCGCGATCTCGATCCGGTAGAGATCCGGCCATTGCGGATCGCGCGCGTTGTGGCTGACCACCGCCTCGCCGGGATGGCGGCGGGAGAGCTTGACGATACCCGCCTGGATCGGGCCGTGCGGCGTCAGGTCGCGCATCGCGCCGGTCTCGCGGTCGACGGCGTGGAGATGGAAATTCTCATCCCCGTCATTGTCCTTGACCACGAGCAGATGCCGCCCGTCATGCGCCCAGGCGTAGCCCGGAATGCCGCGCCGCCGCTCGTCGGTCAGCGGCCGCGCCGCGTCGATCCGCCCGCGCGGGGCGACGAACAGGTTCATCACCCCGTCGCGCGGCGCGAGAAAGGCGATCGCGCCGCCATCGGGGCTGATCTGCGCCCCCGCCCGGCGCGGATTGCCGAACAGGGCGGCGCGCGGAATGAGGGGCAGGGCGGTGGTGTCTGTCGTGCGGTCCATGCGGACTTCCTATCGGAGATCGCGTCGCGGCGAAACCGCCGCGCCCCGTCAGTGCGGCGAAACCGCCGCGCCCCGTCAGTGCGGCGAAACCGCCGCGCCCCGTCAGTGCGGCGAAACCGCCGCGCCCCGTCAGTGCGGCGAAACCGCCGCGCCCCGTTTCAGTGCAGCCGGTCGAGCCGCAGCCGCTCGCGCCCGTCGGTCAGCCGTCGCGCCGCGAAATAGGCCGCCCCCACGGCGGCGATGCCGGTCGCCCCGGCGAGCAGGAACATCAGCATGATCTGGTATTTCACCGCCGCAACCGGCGACAGCCCGGCCAGGATCTGCCCGGTCATGATGCCGGGCAGCGTCACCAGCCCGGCGGCGGACATGGTGTTGACGATCGGCAGCATCCCCCGGCGCACCGCCTCGCGGAGCAGCGGGCGCATCGCGTCGCGGAAACTCGTCCCGAGGGCGAGCTGCGCCTCGATCGCGGCGCGTTCGCGCGTCACCGCCGAGAGCAGCGCGTCGAGCGAGAGCGAGGCGGCGTTGAGCGCGTTGCCGAGCATGATCCCGGCGAGCGGAATCGCATAGCGCGCGGCATACCACGGTTCCGGGCGGATCGCGGTGGCCAGCGCGAAAATCGCGGTGATGAAGGTGGCCAGCGCCACCGCCGAGAGCCCGGCGATCTGGTTGCCATGGCGCGCGAGCCGCCGCTCCGGCCGTGCCGCGACCTCGCGCCCCGCGATCGCGACCATCAGCAGGATGATGCCGAGCGTGAGCAGCGGCGCCTCGGCGGCGAACACGAAGCGGAGCAGAAACCCGATCAGCAGCAGCTGCACCGCGCAGCGCGCCGCCGCGACCAGCAATTGCCGGTGCAGCCGGAGGCCGAGCAGCACCGAGGCCAGCGCGTCCACCAGCACGAGCGAGGCGGCGATCAGCAGATCCGCCGGGGTCAGGTCGATCGGGGTCATGCGAGGTTCAGCCGCCCGGCTTCGAGATGCATCCGCTGCGCGCCGAGTCGCTGCGCCTGCGCCTCGTCATGCGTCACCATCACGATCGCGGTGCCGGCGGCGAGCCGCAGCGCCAGCAGCGCTTCGACCAGCGCGGTCGCCTTCGGATCGAGCGCGCCGGTTGGCTCGTCGAGCAGCAGCACATCCGGCCGCGGCAGGATGGTGCGGATCAGCGCGAGGCGCATCCGCTCGCCGGTCGACAGCCGGTGGATCGTCTGGTCGAGCAGCGCCGGTGCCAGGGCGAGCGAGGGCATCATCGCCTCGGCCGCCGCGCGGTCGGGGAAATGCGCGGCCGCCCTTTCGTGCCACCAGCCCGGCTCGGCCGGCAGATAGGCGACGCGCCGCCGCCAGGACGGTGCCGGCATCGCCGCGCGATCCGCCCCGCCCAGCGTCACCTCTCCCTCATGCGGGTCGAGATCCGCGATCATCCGCAGCAGCACCGACTTGCCCGCACCGGACGGCCCGGTGATCGCCACCGCCGCGCCGCGCCCGAGGGCGAGGTCGAACGGCCCGCCCGCCGCGCCGCGCAACCCGGATGCCACGAGAAATCCCGTCACCGCGTCAGCCGGCGAAGGCGGCGAGCATCCGCGCCTCGGCGCGCATGCCGCGATGAAAGCACCGCATCTCGAATTTCTCGTTCGGGCTGTGGATACGGTCATCGTCCAGCCCGAAGCCGACCAGCAGCGTCTTCAGCCCGAGCTGCCGCTCGAACGCCTCGACCACCGGGATCGACGCGCCGCAGCCGGCCAGCACCGGCGCGCGGCCGAATTCCTGTTCCAGCGCCGCCCGCGCCGCGCGCACGAAGGGCAGATCGACCGGCACGACCAGCCCGGCCGAGGCGCCATGCACCTCGAAACGCGCCGTCGCGTCGGGCAGCAGCCGCGCGTTGACGAAGTCCCTGAACCCCTCGACCACCCTCGCCGGGTCCTGCCCCGGCACCAGGCGGAATGTGAGCTTCGCACCCGCCTCGGCGGGAATCACCGTCTTGGTGCCTTCGCCCTGATAGCCGCCGAAAATCCCGTTGATCTCGGCGGTCGGCCGCGCCCAGTTCTGCTCCAGCGCCGAATAGCCGCGCTCGCCGCTCGCATGGTGCAGGCCCACCCCGCCGAGCCAGGCCGCCGCATCGAACCCGCTCGCCCGCCACGAGGCGAGCACGTCCGCCGGAATGTCGAGAATCCCGTCATAAAACCCCGGAATCGCGATCCGCCCGTCGGCGTCGAACAACTCGCCCAGAATCCGCGTCAGCGCGCGGATCGGGTTGAGCGCCGGCCCGCCGAACAGGCCGGAATGCAGGTCGCGCGCCGGCCCCGAGATCCGTACCTCCACCGCCGCGAGCCCGCGCAGGCTGGTGGTGATCGCCGGGGTCTGCCGGTCCCACATGTTGGTGTCGGCGACGAGCACGAAATCGGCCTTCAGCGCGTCGCGCTCCGCCTCCAGCATGGCGGCGAGCGAGGGGCTGCCGCACTCCTCCTCGCCCTCCAGCAGCACGGTGAGGTTCACCGGCAGGCCGCCCGTCACGTCGAGCCAGGCGCGCACCGCCTCCAGCACCATCATCACCTGGCCCTTGTCGTCCACCGCGCCGCGGGCGATCACCCGCGGCCCCTCGGGATGATCGGCCAGCACCGGGTCGAACGGATCGCTCTCCCACAATTCCAGCGGATCGGCCGGCTGCACGTCGTAATGCCCGTAATACAGCACGGTCGGCGCCTCCGGCCCGGCCTGGTGATGCGTCGCGATCACGCCGGGCAGACCCGCGGTCTCCGACAGCCGTGCCGCGAATCCCATGCCGCCGAGCAGGTCGCGCATGTGCGTCGCGGCGCGCAGGCAATCCGCCCGATGCGGCGAGGCCTCGGTCAGCCCCTGCGCGCTGATCGAGGGAATCCGCAGCAGCTCGAACCAGCGCCCGCGCGCGCTGTCGAGCTGGCTGTCGATATGGGCGAGAACGTCGTCGATCCTGCTGCTCATCGCTTTCCCCTGGTTGCGCCGCAACGATAGGGGAGGGCGGCGGGCCGGAAAAGGCCGGCGGCGTCAGGCCAGCCGGTCGATCGCCTCGGCCAGCCGGATATCGCGCGCCGAAAGCCCGCCCGCATCGTGGGTCGAGAGCAGGATCGACACCCGGTTGTAAACGTTCGACCATTCCGGGTGATGGTCATGCGCCTCGGCCAGCAATGCGACCCGGGTCATGAAGGCGAAGGCCTCCGAGAAATTCGCGAAGGCGAAGCGCCGCTCGATCGCGTCGCGGTCCTTCGCCAGCGCCCATTCCGGCAACAGGTCGACAAGGGCGGCGCGTTCGGCATCGGTCAGGCGGGGGATCATGTCGGGTCTCCTTGCGGTGAGAGGGCGGCGGCGAAGGCGTCGCGCAGGGCGGGGATCACCTCGGTCTCGAACCAGGGCCGCCGCGCCGCCCAGGCCCGGGTCCGCCAGGAGGGGTGCGGCAGCGCAAACCGCGCGGGCAGGTGGGCGGCGAAGCCGCGCACCCGCGCCTCCATCGATCCCTTGCCGAGATGATAAAGAATCGCGTGGCTGCCGACCAGCAGCGTGAGGCGGATCGCCGGCATCGCCGCGCGCAGCCGCCCCTGCCACAGCCTGCCGCATTCCG
Source organism: Acidocella sp. C78 (assembly GCF_907164655.1). Taxonomy (NCBI): domain Bacteria; kingdom Pseudomonadati; phylum Pseudomonadota; class Alphaproteobacteria; order Acetobacterales; family Acidocellaceae; genus Acidocella; species Acidocella sp. C78. Next base: position 1,161 of record NZ_CAJQZK010000019.1, on the reverse strand, counting down.
GCCGGGGCGGCGCGTCGCCGCCGCGCGCCAGCCGTCCCGGATAGCACAGCCCCATCGGCACGATCGCGATCCGGCTGTCGTCATAGAATGTGGCGCGATCGATGCCGAGCCAGTCGCGCAGCCGGTCGCCCGAGGGATCGTTCCAGGGAATCCCGCTCGCGTGAACCTTCGTCCCCGGCGCCTGTCCGATGATCAGCACGCGCGCCGTCGCCGAGATGCGGAACACCGGGCGCGGGCCGAGCGGCAGCGATGCGGCGCAGACGGTGCAGGCCCGCGCCGCGGCGGCCACCGCCTCGATCGTCTCGCCCGCCGCGCCGCCCCCCTCCGCCACGCCAGGGCCGGCGGCCGCGATCATGCCTCGAACCGGGCGATCTTCCAGTCCTCCGGCTCGGCGGCGGCGGCGCGATACCAGGCATCGACCAGCTCATGCCCCCGCACTGCGGCGATATAGGCCGCGGTCGCCGCCGAGACCTTCGGCCGGTAGGTCAGCAGCCGCGAGACCACCGGCGCATACATCGCATCCGCCCCGGTCAGCGTCGCGCCGAACAGGAACGGCCCGCCGGCGCCGAAACGCGCCCGCGTCTCCGCCCAGATCGCCTCGATCCGGTCGAGATCGGCGCGCACCGCCGCCGCCGGCTCGGCGGGCGGCAGCGTGCGCGTGCAGTTCATCGGCATGCCGAGGCGGAGGTCGCGGAACCCGGAATGCATCTCGGCGGCGATGGCGCGGGCATGGGCGCGGGCGATGCGCGCCGCCGGCCAGATCCGCGGCGCGATCTCGGCGCAATACTCGATGATGGCGAGGCTGTCCCACACGCGCGCGCCCGCGTGTTCGAGGAACGGAACCATGCCCGAGGGCGAGACGGCCTTGACCGCCGGGGTATGCCCGCCGGCCAGCGGGATCACCCGCTCCTCCGCCGCGAGCCCGGCGAGCCGCACCGCCAGCCACCCGCGCAGCGACCACGAGGAATAGCGGCGGCTGCCGATATACAGGATGGATGAGCTGTCGTTCATGGCCGAAGCCTAGAGCATCATCCGATCAGATGGAATCATCTGATCGAAAAAAGATGCTCGATTTATCAATATAATAGAGCACTACATCCGATCCAACCGGATCGGATGTAGTGCTCTAGCCCGGATGCAGCCGCCCCGCCATATCCGCCG
>NZ_CAJQZK010000018.1:17500-71608 GCF_907164655.1 Acidocella sp. C78 | reverse complement strand
AGCCGCCCACCCGGACGGCCGCCGCCGGGAGTGCCGGAAAGAAGGCCAAGCCGACCGCCGGTGGAATCGATGTCCGGCATTTCGCACCGGGCTCGTTCGCCTTTGCGCCGCTGCACGGCACCGCATCGATCCTGCCGCTGCAGAACCAGCCCGCGGCGCCGGGGCCGCACGTGTCCGTGCCGGGGAGCATTGGCGGCGCAATGGCCGGCCGATCCCTCGCCGCCTACCGGCGGATGCCGATCCCGATCGCCGGCGCGTCTTCCTGATAACGCGCCCTGAGTTTCACCTCGTGTCCTGCTTCTGAAATCCATCGGATTTCAGAAGCAGGACACTCGGGCAGTTCCCGATCCACCCGGGCCGGGAACTGCTTTATCCTGTTGATGACCGGAACGTCATCCCAAGCGGCCGGCAACGGCTCAGGAGAGCAGCGGCCCCAGGACGGGTCCTCGGCATTGGTCGGCGTCGGCGTGATCCGCTCGTTGAACCCGTCGACACCGATCGTCACCAGATGCGAGACATTGCCGATCTTGAGGGGATTCTGGCGATAGAACATGATCACCCGCCCGTTCGGGCAGAAGGTCGCGGCCTCTTCGAGATACCCCTGGGAGAGCAGCCGCTCGCCGGAGCCATCCGGTTTCATCACGCCAATCCCGAAACCGCCGGCATCCAGCCGGGTGAAGGCAATCATGTCGCCCCGCGGCGACCAGACCGGCTCGGCGTAGCGGGCATGACCGTAGGAGATGCGCTGGATGTTCGTGCCATCGGCGTTCATGACAAAAAGCTGCTGGTCGCCCGGACCGTCGCGGTCCGAGTTGAACACGATCTTGGTGCCATCCGGGCTGTAGCACGGGGTGACGTTGATCGAATTCGCGTCGGTCAGCTGGGTCATCCTGCGGCTGCCGAGTTCGTATTTCACGATCATCGCCCCCCCGCCTTTCGAGACCGAGAACAGCAGGGCCGAACCATCGGGGCTGAAGCGGGGGCCGAAGCTCATCTCACCGAACGAGCCGATATTGGTGCGCGCCCCCGTTTGCAGGTCGAACAGATAGACCTGGGGCTGACCGTTCTCGAAGCTGGCGAAGGCGAGCTGCTGGCGCGACGGGTTGAACTGCGGCGACAGCGCCATGTTCCGGCCCGAGGTCAGGAAACGGACATTCGCGCCATCGTAATCCATCACGGCCATGCGACGGATCGGATCGGTCGGCCGGCCGGCGACCGAGATGAAGGCGACGCGGGTGTCGAAATAGCCCTTTTCACCAATCATCTGCTGGTAGATGTCATCGGCGATGATGTGCGCGATTCGGCGCCAGTTGTTGGACGCGGTCGTGTAGGCGGTGCCCTGAAGCTGCTTCTGCTGCGAGATACCCCATAGCCGGTACTCGACACGGATCTGCCCGCCGCCCTGGTTCGTCACCTGCCCGGTGACGAGCGCCTGGGCACCAAGGATGCTCCAGTTGTTCCAGACCGGAATGCTGTTGACCACCGAATTCGGCACGAAGCTCGTCTGGTCGATCGCGCGGAACAGGCCGCAATGGTCGAGATCGGAGGTGACGACCTGGGTGATCTGCGCGCCGAGATCGGAGGTGTTGCCGCTGGCGTCGGTGAACGAGGGCAGCGCGATCGGGATCGGCGCGTTGTGCGCGCCCGAAACGTTGATCGCATCGCCGGGGCCGTTCGAGGCGCTCTGCGCCCGGGCGAAGCGCGGCAGAACGAGACCCGCGGCGCCTGCGCCCATCAGCAAACGGCGAGAGAGCGACGGCAGGCGTTCCATCGTGGTTCCCGCAAGGCGCGGGTGAGCGGTTGGCTGCGGACGGCGGATCGTCATGAAGGACCTCTATCCTGAAACGCTTTGAATGCTACGGCGTGAACCTGAAAATGAAGGTATGGACCGAGCCGAGCATATAGGACGGCAGCGGCAGCTTGGCACATTGATAGTTCTTAACCGCGTCGACGGCCCGGTTGGCGAAGGCGGCGAACAGCGGATCGCCCAGCTTGCCCTGGTCCTGCGGCGCGACCTGCGCTTCGCGGACGATGCCGGCCGCATCGGTCACGACCTGGAGCAGCACGCTGAATTTCCGTACACCCGGCGCCCCGGCGTCGATCCCCCAGCAGGGCCTGACCGTGTTGGCGATGGCGTTGCGCTGCGATGCCGACAGACCTGAATTGGCGGTGCTCATCTTCGAGCCGCCACCATGCGGCGCGCCGCCCTGTTCAGGGTTGTAGCGCGCGGTCGGCGGTTTCTTCTGCTTCTGCAGTGACCGCAATTTCGCCAGCGTATTCAGCACGGACTGGCTCATCGGCACCGGCGTCTTGACCGTGTGCTTCTGGCTGGTCGGGCTCTTTTCCGCCGGGGCGGGCGGCGTCTTTTTCGGCGGCAGCGGCAGTTTTTTGGCCGGCTTCGGCGGCGTGGGCTTCTGCGGCCGCTGTGGCGGCGGCGGCGGCGGCGTGGGAATCGGGGTCGGCGCCGGCGTGGGCGGTGGGGGCGGCGGCGGCGGGGATGGCGGCTGCGGCAGTTTCGGCGTGGCGTGGGGTGCCGGCGGCGGCGGCGGTGGGGGTGGCGGCGGCGCGACCTTTGGCTGCGGCGTCGGCTTCTGCACCGCGAGATGCGCCTTGTGCACGGTTTTGGTTTTTGCCGGCGCTGCGACCTTGCCCTTGTGCAGGGCCTGCTGGGGCGCCGCGTTGCCGACCAGCGTGACGTCGACGGCTTCCGCCGCCGGCGCGTCGAGCTTTTCCCGCGGCAGGACGGCGACGAGCAGCAGCACGATCGCCAGATGGACGATTGCCGAGACGATCGCTCCCCGCCGAAGCTCTGGTTCCATGGGTCAGTCCCGCCTCAATCGATGCACGCGCCGGATGCCGGGTCTTCCGGGATCAGCGTTTTGCCGCGGTCGGCTGCTGGGCAAGCAGGGCGACCTTGTTGAACCCGCCATTGGTGATCGTCGCCATGACCTTCAGCATGGTTCCGTAGGGCACCGCCGTGTCGCCGCGCACGAAGATGCGGCGGTCAGTGTTGTTTTTGGCGATCTGCTGCAGGGTCGCGACCAGGTTGTCGAGCTGGACCGCCGAATTCTGCAGGTAGACGCCGCCATCGGACTTGACGGTGATGGTGATCGGCGTGGCGTCGGAATTGACCGGCTTCGCGTTCGCGTGCGGCAGGTTGACGGTGACGCCCGAGGTGATCAGCGGCGCGGTCACCATGAAAATGATCAGCAGCACCAGCATCACGTCGACCAGCGGAGTCACGTTGATTTCCGACATCGGCCGGTAGCGGCCGCGGCGGCTGCCGGATTTGCGCTCGACCACGCCCCCGGCCATCTCAGCCGCGCTCCTCGGCCTGACGCGACAGGATCGCGCTGAATTCGGCGGCGAAGGCATCGAGCCGGCCGGCGATCCGCGTCAGGTCGGTCGAGAGCTTGTTGTAGGCGAGAACCGCCGGCACCGCGGCCACGAGGCCCATGGCGGTGGCGAACAGCGCCTCGGCAATACCCGGCGCCACCACGGCGAGATTGGTGTTGTGCATCGCGGCGATCGCCGAGAACGAATGCATGATGCCCCAGACCGTGCCGAACAGGCCGACGAACGTGCCGACCGAGCCGATCGAGGCGAGGAAGATCATGTTCCGCTCGAGTCGCTCCATCTCGCGCATGGTGGTGACATCCATCGCCCGGTCGATGCGCGCGGAAACGCTGGAGCGCGCGATGTCCGCGCCGGCGATCCGGCTGGAGCGGCGCCACTCGCCCATCGCGGCGCCGAAGACGGCGGCGATCGGATGGTCCGGCTCGGCCCCTTCCTGGTCGTAGAGTTCATCGAGGCTGCGACCGGACCAGAACTTGTCCTCGAACGCGTCCGCGGCGCGATTGATCTTGCGGATCGTCATCGACTTCTCGATGATGATGGCCCAGACCCAGACGCTGGCGGCCAGCAGCAGGATGATGACCACCTGCACGACGAATCCCGCATGCAGGAACATGCCCAGCAGCGACAGATCTGACCCCGGCGTCGCCAGCCCGGTCGTGTTCACAGCCTGATCCACCTTCAGTCCCCTTCCACGGCCCTCTGGCCGTCACCTGTTTCGCCGCCCGGCACGCCCGCCTCATGCATCCGCACCAGCGCAGCGCGCATGTCCGCCGGCAGGCGAGACGCCCGCCCGCCCGCCCGGTCGACACAGGCCAGCCGCAAGCCGATCCGCACCAGCGTCTCGTCACCACGCCTGATCATCTGGTCGAGAGTGACGGTTGCCGCGGAAACCCGCCGCACCCTCGTCGCCACCGTGATCAGGTCGTCGAGCCGCGCCGGCCGCTCATAGTCGATTTCCGCATGGCGCACCACAAACATACGGTCGTGGACTTCTACCATTTGCGCGTGTGGCACCCCCAGCGAACGCAGGGCTTCGGACCGCGCGCGCTCGGCATAGCGGAGGTAATTGGCGTGATAGACGATTCCCCCGGCGTCGGTATCCTCGAAATAGATGCGGATATCGAGCCGGTGCTCACCGCCATGAAGCGCGTTGTCCATCGTTTTCATCGCGGGGGTCATCACTCCAACGGCAGGTCCGCCTGGCCGGGCACGGCGGCGGTCGGCAGCAGGCCGAGATGCGCCCAGGCCTCGCGTCCCAGCATTCGCCCACGCGGGGTGCGGATCACGAAACCTTCCTGGATCAGATAGGGCTCGATCACGTCCTCGAGCGTGTCGCGCGGCTCGGAAAGCGCCGCCGCCAGGGTCTCGATGCCGACCGGCCCGCCATTGTGGTGCTCGGCGATGCGGCGGAGATAGCGCCGGTCCATCGCATCGAGCCCGCGCTGGTCGACGTCGAGCCGGGTCAGCGCCGCGTCGGCCGCCGCGCGATCGACCGTCGCCGTGCCGGCGACAGCGGCGAAATCGCGCACCCGGCGCGTCAGCCGGCCGGCGATCCGCGGCGTGCCGCGCGAGCGGCGGGCGATTTCCGCGGCGCCATCCGCCGTGATGTCCATCTCCAGCAGTGAAGCGGCGCGGGTGACGATCAGTCGAAGCTCCTCGGGCGTGTAGAAAACCAGCCGCAGCGGAATGCCGAAGCGGTCGCGCAGCGGATTGGCGAGCAGGCCGGACCGCGTGGTCGCGCCGATCAGGGTGAAGCGCGGCAGGTCGATCCGCACCGAACGCGCTCCGGGCCCCTCGCCGATGATCAGGTCGAGCACGAAATCCTCCATCGCGGGATAGAGAACCTCCTCGATCGAGGGCTGCAGGCGGTGAATCTCGTCGATGAACAGAACGTCCCTCGGTTGCAGGTTGGTCAGGATGGCCGCGAGATCGCCCGATTTCTGGATGATCGGCCCCGAGGTTGCCCGGAAACCCACCCCCATCTCGCGGGCGATGATCTGCGCCAGAGTGGTCTTGCCCAGCCCCGGCGGGCCGTGCAGCAGCACATGGTCGAGCGATTCGCCCCGGCCGCGTGCCGCGGCGATGAATATCGCAAGATTTTCTCGGCTCGCTTTCTGCCCGGTGAATTCGGCGAGAGTTTGCGGCCGCAGGGCGGCCTCCGGCCCGTCCTCGGCATCGCGCACGCCGGAAAGCAGGGCCCGATCTTCCGCGCCGCTCATCGGGCCAGCCGCTTCAGCCCGCCGCGGATCAGCTCATCCAGCGGCGCGTCCTCGCCGGCTTCCGCCTGGACCGCGGCGAGGGCGGCCTCCGCCTCGGCGCGGCGGTAACCGAGATTGACCAGGGCCGAAAGCGCGTCGGCCAGCGGTCCCTGCGGCAGGGCGGCGAACGGGGAGGTCGCCGCCGGGGCGAAGACGGAGCCGGTGGGCATCGCGGCGATCCGCTCGCGCAATTCGGAAATCAGTCTGGCGGCGAGCTTCGGGCCCACACCGGGGGCGCGGGTGATGGCGCCCTTGTCGCTCGCGGCGATGGCGCTGGCGAGCTGGTCCGGCGGCAGCGCCGAAAGCAGGTTGAGCGCCACTTTCGCGCCCACGCCCTGAATGGTGGTGAGCAGGCGGAACCAGTCGCGCTCGGCGGCGTCGATGAAGCCGAACAGGGTGATCGCGTCCTCGCGGACCTGGGTTTCGACGAGCAGCGTCGCGCGCGCCGGCGGCGCCGGCAGCGCGGCGAGGCTGCGCGCCGAGCAGAGCACCACGTAGCCGACGCCGTTCACATCGATCAGGCAGCGCCCGTCCTCGATCTGCTCGGCCGTGCCGGACAGCCGCCCGATCATGCCGCCGGCACCCGGCTGGCGGTGGCGAGATGATGCGCATGGCAGATGGCGACGGCCAGAGCATCCGCCGCGTCGGCGCGGGTGATCGCCGCCCCCGGCAGCAGGCGGCGCACCATCAGGGCGACCTGGTCCTTTTCCGCCGCCCCGGTGCCGACCACCGCGCGCTTCACCGTTTTCGCGCCATATTCGGCAACCGCGATGCCCGCCCGCGCCGGCGCGAGCAGGGCGACGCCGCGGGCGTAGCCGAGCTTGAGCGTCGCGGTCGCGTTGCGGTTGACATAGGTTTCCTCGACGGCCGCATGATCCGGCGCATAGGCCGCGAGCAGCCGGGCGAGTTCCGCATCGAGCGTATGCAACCGCTCGGCCACCGCCGCCGCGCCATCGGTCGCGATCACCCCGTCGGCGATATGGCGCAGCCGGTTGCCGTCGGCCTCGATGATGCCGAAGCCGGTGAAGCGAAGGCCGGGATCGATCCCGATGATGCGCGCGCGAATCGGCATGTCTGCGGACTATAGAGGATTCGGCGCCCCCCGTCCGGTCAGGCCGAGAGCGCCTGCATCACCTCATCGGGAATTTCGAAATTGGCGTAAACGCTCTGCACGTCGTCGCTCTCCTCCAGCGCGTCGATCAGCTTCATCACGCTGCGAGCGGCCTCCTCGTCGAGCGGCGTGGTGGTGGTCGGCCGCCAGTCGAGCTTGGCGGTTTCGGGCTCGCCGAATTTCTGCTCCATCGCATCGCGCACGGCGAAGACATTTTCCACCGCGCAGACGATCTCGTGGCCCTCATCGGTGCTCTGCACGTCGTCCGCCCCGGCCTCGATCGCGGCTTCGAGCATGTCGTCCGCGCTCGCCGCGGCGGCGGGATAGCGGATCAGGCCGATCCGGTCGAACATGAAGGCGACAGAATTGGTCTCGCCCAGCGCGCCGCCATGCTTCGAGAACGCGGCCCGCACGTCGGAGGCCGTGCGGTTGCGGTTGTCGGTCAGCGCCTCGACGATGATCGCGATGCCGGACGGGCCGTAGCCCTCGTAGCGCACCTCCACGTAATCGTCGCCACCGGCGCCACCGGCCGCCTTCTTGATCGCCCGCTCGATCGTGTCGCGCGGCATGTTCGCCTGGCGGGCGGCGGCGCAGGCCGCGCGCAGCCGCGGGTTCGCTGCCGGGTCGGGCAGGCCGGTTCTTGCCGAAACGGTGATCTCGCGGATCAGCTTGGCGAACTGCCGGGCGCGCCGCGCATCCTGCGCGCCCTTGCGGTGCATGATGTTCTTGAATTGCGAATGTCCGGCCATCAGAAAATCCATGGTTCTGCATCGGAGCGCGGGGGCGCGCTCCGGGAGTTTCGGTCGCGGGTGGCGATATCATGTCCGGTCCGAATTTGATATGCCCCGTCAGCGGCCGGGTGTTGCGGCCACGATCGGGGGATGGATGGAGAGAGCTTCGCTGGGGCTGGCGCATCGCGCATGGCGCATGCTGCCGGCCGAGACGCGGCGCCGGGCGATGACCCGGGTGGCGGGCCTCGTCGCCGGCCGGCCCGACCGCGCGCCGCCGGCAGCGAGCGAGGGCATCGTGGTGGCGGGCGATATCGACGGAGCGAACGGCCTCGCCGAGACCAGCCGGATCATGGACACGGTGTTCCGCCAGATCGGCGTGGGGCGCGGCACCATCCAGCTCGGCCTGCCCAGCGTCACGCCCGCACCGGCTGGGCTGCCGCCGGCGACTGCCGCGATGCTCGCGGTGGTGAACGCGCCGATCCTGCCGGTCGGCCTCGCCCGCTGGCCGCGCGCGCTGATGCGCGGCCGCCGGGTGATCGGCCTGTTCGTGTGGGAACTGCCGGCGGTGCCGGCCGCCTGGCATGTGGGGGCGAAATTCGTCCACGAGATCTGGGCGCCGTCCGCCTTCTGCGCCGAGGCGTTCGAGCCCCTGGCGCCGGGGCGCGTGCGCGTCGTGCCCTATCCCCTCGCCGCCTTGCCACCGCCGCGCATCGAGGGCGGGCGCGCCGATTTCGGCCTGCCCGAAGGCGCGCTGGTGGTGCTCGTCGTGTTCAATCTCGCGTCCAGCCGCGTGCGCAAGAACCCCGAAGGCGCCATCCGCGCCTTCCGCACCGCCTTCGGCGACCGCGCCGACCGGATGCTGGTGCTCAAACTCTCCGGCACGACGATGTATCCCGAGGATCTGGCGGAGATCCGGGCGCTGGTGGCCGATGCGCCGAACATCCGGGTGATCGACGAGACCATTCCCGAGCCCGCGCTCCGCGGCCTGATCGCGGCGAGCGACATCGTGATGTCGCTGCATCGCGCCGAGGGGTTCGGCCTCATCCCGGCCACCGCGATGCTGCTCGGCCGCCCGGTGGTGACCACCGGCTGGTCCGGCAACATGAGCTTCATGGATGCGGACAGCGCCGCCCTCGTGCGGTACGATCTGGTGCCGGTGAACGATCCGCGCGGCACCTACCGGCTGGCGGGAAGCCGCTGGGCGGAGCCGGATGCCGGGCATGCGGCCGTCCTGCTCCGGCAACTCGCCGACGATCCCGCAGCGCGGGCGGCGCTCGCAGCGCGCGGACGGGAGCACGCGATGCGCGCGCTCGGCGATGCGCCGGTGCGGACCGCGCTCGGCGCGTCCGGCATCCGATGAGGGTCCTGACCTGGCAATGGGGACGGCGCGGCGCCGGGCCGCGCTTCGCCGCCCTGCTCCATGCGGCGTTCGGCCGCCTGCCGGCGACCGAAGCGATGCTGTCGCTCTCGGCGGAGGCGGAAATTCTCGCCGCGGCGGATGCGCCCGACTGCGCCTGGCGATATCCCACCTATGCGAGCGCCGCCGGCGCGCTGGCGCGGCTGCTCACCCTGCCCCTCGCCGGGCGCAGCGTTCGGGCGGACCTCGCGCGCCTCGCCCCGGATGTGGCGCTATGCGCCATGCCGGCGGTGCTCGACCGGCTGATGGTCGCCAATCTGCGCGTGCCCTACGGACTCATCGTGCATGACGCGGTCTCGCATCCGGGGGAAAGCCTGAGTTTCCGGCTGGTGAACCAGGCGCGGCTGCTGCGCGGCGCGGGATTGCTCGTCACGCTCAGCCAGGCGGTGACCGACGAGTTGCACGGTGCTGGCGCGGTCCGCCCCGGCCAGCGGGTTCTCACCCTCACGCATCCGCCGATGCCGGTAGGCGATGGCGCGATGCCAGCCGCGCCCTTCGCCCATGGCGGCCTGCCCCGACTGCTGATGTTCGGCCGGCTGCTGCCCTACAAGGGGCTCGACCTGCTGTGCGAGGCGATGGAACGCCTCGGCCCCGATCCGGGATTCGGGCTGCGCGTGGCGGGCGATGGTCCGGACTCGGCCGAACTCGGCCGGCTCGGCGCGATGCCGCATGTCACGCTCGACCGGCGCTGGATTCCCGAGGCCGAACTGCCACGGCTGATCGGCGAGGCGGACGCGCTGGTCCTGCCCTACCGGCAGGCGAGCCAGTCCGGTGTTGCGGCGGCGGCGCTCGCTTTGGGCCGGCAGGTGATCGCCACCGATGTCGGCGGTCTCGCCGAACAGTTGCGGGACGCGCCGCAGGCGATCCTCTGCCCGCCGGATGCCGGCGCGCTGGCGGATGCGCTGCGGCGCTGGCGGGATCGGCGGGACACGCAGGGAGCCTGGAGGCCCACCGATCCGATGGCGGCGTGGACGGCGATGGCGGCTCAGATTCGCGCTGGGCTGGAGGCGCTTTCGGGTTCGGGCTGAGCCGGCTGCACCGACCAGACGAGCAGTGCTGCGCCGGCCAGCATGGCCGCGACCATCACGAACGGCGCGCCGGGAAAGCGCCACGGCAGGAAGCCGCTGAACGCCTCGAATACGGCAGCACCGGTCAGCGGGGCGACGATGGCGGTCAGCCCCTCGATGGAGGACAGCGCGCCGTTCATCCGCCCCTGCTGGTCCGCCGGCGCGGCGCGCGAAAGCATGCTGCGGATCGCGGGGTTGGCAATCGAGCCCAGCGCCATCAGCCCCACCCCGGCGAACAGCCAGGACGCCGTAGGCGCAAGGCCGAAGATGAGATAGGCGGCGGCGTTGCAGGCGAAGCCGGCGAAAGCGGCGCCGCGCTCGCCGAGCCATGTCACCGCCCGGCGGACGAGGCCGAACTGCACGAGCGTCGAGGCGAGGCCGATGCAGGCGAAATAGACGCCGCTCTCGCGCGGCCCCCAGCCGAAGCGCAGCGCGGCATAGAGAACGAACACCGCCTGGATCGCGCCGAGACCGAACCATCGCACACTCCAGGCCGCGGCCAGCCGCCAGAGACGCGGGGCCGCGGTGAGCAGCCGGATCGCGCCGAGCGGCGTTGCTTCCCGCAGGCGAAACGGCCGCCGCCGCTCCGGCGGCAGCGATTCGGGCAGCACGAAAACGCCATAGATCACGTTCACCCCGACCAGCCCGGCGGCGGCGAGAAAGGGGAGCCGCAGGTCGATCGCGCCGAGAAAGCCGCCAATCATCGGGCCGGTGGTGAAGCCGAGGCCGAAGGCGGCGCCGATCAGGCCGAAACGCTGGGCCCGGCGCTCCGGCGGGGTGATGTCGGCGATATAGGCGCTGGCGGCCGAAACATTGCCGGCCGTCGCACCGGCGATCAGCCGGCCGACGAATAGCCAGAGCAGGTTGGGCGCGAAGGCGAGCAGCAGATAATTCGCGGCACTTCCGGCAAGGGAGACGAGGATGAGGCGGCGGCGGCCGAACCGGTCGCTGAGCTGGCCGAGCACCGGGGCGGCGAAGAACTGCGTCGCCGCGAAGGTCATGCTCAGCACGCCGACCCAGAGCGCCGCCTGCGAGGCCGGCGTGGCCGAGAGATGTTCCACAAGATCGGGCAGGATCGGCGCGACCAGGCCGAAGCCGATGGAATCGATGACGAGAACGGCGAAAATGAAGCCCAAGCTCAACCCGCCTCCGCCCGGCGCACGGCACCGCGCATCATGCGGGGCAGGCCCGCATGGCACGCGGACAATGCCGCATCAGACGTCGAGATTGGCCACCTTCAGCGCATTGCCGACGATGAATTCGCGGCGCGGCTCCACCACATCGCCCATCAGGGTGGAGAAGATCTGGTCGCTGTCCTCGGCATCGCCGATACGCACCTGGAGCAGGCGGCGGGTCGTCGGATCGAGCGTGGTCTGCCAGAGCTGGTCCGGGTTCATCTCGCCCAGCCCCTTGAAGCGCTGGATCGACAGGCCCTTGCGCCCGATCGCGAAAAGCTGCTCGATGAGGCTGGACGGCCCCCGCACCGGCAGCGTCTGCGCGCCATGGACGAGGTGCAGGCCGGCAGCGAAATCGCCGGCAAGCCGACTGACGCGTTCCGCGAGCCATCGCGCGTCGGTCGAACGGAGCATCGCGAGGTCGATCGTGTGCCGCTCGGCAACGCTGCGGACCGTGCGGGCCATGGTGACACCCTGCGCGTCCACCGCGACGACCCAGCCGCGCTCGTTCGGCAGCGAGATGGAATCGAGCCGCGCGGCGAGAACCGGCGCAAGATCGGACACGGTTTCCGGCGCCGCGCTGAGCAGCCCGACAATGGCCGCCTGCTCGACATAGGCGACCGGAATGTCGCGCGCGAGATCGACGATGCGCCGCGCCGCCTCGCGCATGAACGGCAGTTCCCGCGAAAGGTCCATCCCCTCGATGGTCACCTCGGACTGTGCCCGCTCGAAGAGGAAGGCCTCCATCGCGTCGTCGTCTTTCAGATATCGCTCCTCGTTGCCGCGCTTGACGCGGTAGAGCGGCGGCTGCGCGATGTAGAGATGGCCGCGCTCGATCAGCTCGCGCATCTGGCGGAAGAAGAAGGTGAGCAGCAATGTGCGGATATGCGAGCCGTCGACATCCGCGTCCGTCATGATGACGATGCGGTGGTAGCGCAGCTTCGAGATGTCGAACCCGCCCTGCTCCGGCTCGGCCGGGCCGATGCCGGTGCCGAGCGCTGTGATCAGCGTGCCGATTTCCGCCGAGCCCAGCATGCGGTCGAACCGCGCCCGCTCGACATTGAGGATCTTGCCCTTGAGCGGCAGGATCGCCTGGGTCTTGCGATCGCGCCCCTGCTTGGCCGAGCCGCCCGCCGAATCACCCTCGACGATGAAGATTTCCGACTTCGCCGGGTCGCGTTCCTGACAGTCGGCCAGCTTGCCCGGCAGGGTCGAGATGTCGAGCACGCCCTTGCGGCGGGTGAGTTCGCGGGCCTTGCGCGCGGCCTCGCGGGCCGAGGCGGCGTCCATCACCTTCTGGGCGATCAGCCTGCCTTCCTTCGGATGGGTCTCGAACCAGTGTTCGAGCGTGTCCGCCACCGCGGCCTGGACCAGCGGCTGCACCTCGGAGGAGACCAGCTTGTCCTTGGTCTGCGAGGAGAATTTCGGATCGGGCACCTTCACCGAAAGCACCGCCGTCAGCCCCTCACGCATGTCTTCGCCGGAGAGCGAGAGGCTGTCCTTCTTGCCGATGCTCTCGGCGTATTTCGAGACGATCCGGGTCAGCGCCGAGCGGAACCCGGCGAGATGGGTGCCGCCATCGCGCTGGACGATGTTGTTGGTGAAGCAGAGCATCGTCTCGTGGTAGGTGTCGTTCCACGCGAGGGCGAACTCGACCTTCATGCCCGCCGAGCTGTCGTCCCTGAAGGTGGCGATCGGCGGCGAAAAGAGCTGCGTTTTCGAGCGGTCGAGCCAAGAGACGAATTCGACGAGGCCGCCCTCGTAGCGGAAATGGGCGTCCTGCGGGGTGCTGTGCCGCTCGTCGCGCAGGGTGATCGTCAGGCCGGAATTCAGGAAGGCGAGTTCGCGCAGCCGGCGTTCGTAGATCGCGAAATCGAATTCGGTGCGGGTGAAGGTGGCAGCAGAGGGCTTGAAGGTGACGGATGTGCCGGTGGCGTGCCCGGACGGGCCGGTCACCGCGAGGGGGGCGACCGTGTCGCCGTTCTCGAAGCGGATGAAATGCTCCTGGCCCTCGCGCCAGATCCGCACCTCCATCCATTCCGACAGCGCGTTGACCACCGCCGCGCCCACCCCGTGCAGGCCGCCCGAAACCTTGTAGGAATTCTGGTTGAACTTGCCGCCGGCATGCAGCCGCGTGAGCACGACCTCCGCTGCGGAGATACCTTCCTCGGCGTGGATGTCGGTCGGAATGCCGCGGCCATTGTCGGTCACGGTCATCGACCCGTCGCCGTTCAGCACGACATCGACGCGGTCGGCGAAGCCGGCCTGCGCCTCGTCCACCGCGTTGTCGATGATCTCGAAGCCCATATGGTGCAGGCCGGAGCCGTCATCGGTGTCGCCGATATACATGCCGGGTCGCTTGCGCACCGCATCCAGCCCGCGCAGCACGCTGATCGAGCCGGCGTCATAGGCGGTGTCGGGGGCAAGGTCGGAACCCGCCGTTTCATCCGAAGCGGGAACGGCGGTCGAGTCGGCGGTGCTGGTCATGCCGGTCAAGCACTCCATTGGTCAGGAAATCACCCTTTTTCTTAGCAGAAGCGGCGCAGATCGCCTAATCGTGGCGGAGGGGCGGGCGAAAAATGCCAGACGGTCTGTAAGCCGGGTTCTGTCCCCATCCTCGCGGACGCTGGACGGCCATTCATCTGGGACGCGCATTGCTGCGCGCCTCACGCGACCAACCCGGGCGACAAGGCGGAATCCCTTCGCGGCCATGATCGCTCACGCCGCCGGCCGCCCCTATTCGGTCTTGCTCCCGGTGGGGTTTACCCTGCCGCTCCCGTCACCGGGACCGCGGTGCGCTCTTACCGCACCTTTTCACCCTTGCCGGCAGGCCGAAGCGTGCTGGCGGTATGTTTTCTGTGGCACTTTCCCTGGGGTCGCCCCCGCCGGCCGTTAGCCGGCACCGTCATTCCATGGAGCCCGGACTTTCCTCCGCGCCGCTTGCGGCACGGCGGCCGTCCAACCGTCTGGCCCGTGCTTCTTGGGCGATCGTCAGGGTTTGGTCAATGGCGGGGCGGACGCCTCGAACAGGGTGCGGATCGCCGCCGCGCGGCCGCGGGTTTGCGCATCGGCGACACCATCGACGCGCGCGGGCCGGAACCGCCGCTGGAACGCCGCCACCACGATGGCGGCCGGCAACGACGTGTCGTAGCCGATCGCGGCGAGTTCGGCGAGGATATCGGCACCATCGGCCGAGGCGTCGGTCCACAGCCCGACCCCGGCGGCGGCAAGGCATGGCCAGGGAAACAGCTCGCCCGGGTCCTGCTTGCGGTCCGGCGCGATGTCGGAATGCCCGACCACGTTGCGGGGCGGCACCGGGTGCCGCGCCACGATGTCCCGGCAGAGCCCGATCACGGCGTCGACCTGCCGCCGCGGGAACGGGACATAGCCCCATTCATGGCCTGGATTGACGATTTCGATGCCGATCGAGCGGTCGTTGAGCGCGCTGGCGCCCCGCCAGAAGCTGATCCCGGCATGCCAGGCGCGCCGGGGTTCCGGCACGAGGGCGTGGACCGCGCCGTCTTCCTCGACGAGGTAATGGGACGATACTTTCGCCGCCGGATCGCACAGCCGCTCCAGCGCCGCGTGCGCACTCCGCATCCCGGTATAGTGCAGAACCAGATGATCGACCGGTACGCCTTGGGGCCGGTCGTCATGGTTCGGCGAGATCACGCGCCGCGCTCGCGCTTGATCGCGTCCCAGGCAGCGTTGATCCGCGCGACCCGCTCCGTCGCGCGGGCGATGAATTCCGCCGGCACGCCGCGGGCGGCCAGCTGGTCGGGGTGGTTCTCGCGCATCAGCGTCTTCCAGTGCGCGCGGATCGCCGGCGTGGAAGCGCTGCGGGCGATGCCGAGAACCTGGTAGGGGTCTTCCGCGGCATCGCCGCCGGAGGGGTTGGATGCCCGGCCGCGCGCCGTCTCGCCTAGTCCGAACAGGGTGCCGATGCGGGCGAGCATGTCTGCCTCGCGCGGGTTGACCGGCCCATCCGCCCGGGCGATGGCGAACAGGGCGCCGAGAACCTGTTCCAGCGCCAGCCGGTTGTCGGCGAAGCTCTCGCCCAACTGCCGCGCATAGGGCTCAAACCCGGCGGCGTCTTCGCGGGCCTGGTCGAACAGGTGTCCGACGGTCGGGATTGCCGCCTCGTCGATCCGGAACTGCCGCTTGAAGGCGTCGATCTCGGCACGCACCACCGGACCGTCGCATTTGGCCAGCTTCGCCGCGAGAACGGTGACGCCGATCGCGAACACCTGCTCGCGCCGGCCGAGCATGGCGGCAAACCGGGCGGAGTCGAGCGGCAGGGCGCGACCGAGCCGGGCGCCGAACGAGCCGAGATCGCCGGTATCGGCCGCATGGCCGAGTGCCGCTCCGGCAACCGCGCCGAGCGGCCCGCCCACGGCGAAACCGGCCACGCCGCCAATGATCTTGCCCCACACGTTCATGCGCCCAGTATCGGCCCGCGCGGGTAAGGGGTCAAAGGGGGGCTAGATGAAACAAGTCAGTAGCGCCGGAACAGGGCGACGAGCCGGCCCTGCACCTTGACCCGCTCCGCGGGAAAGATGCGGATTTCATAGCGCGGATTGGCAGGCTCCAGCGCCGTCGAATTGCCGCGCCGGCGCAGGCGCTTGAGGGTCACTTCCGTGTCGTCGATCATGGCGACGACGATCTCGCCGGTTTCGGCGGTTTCGCCGCGGCGGATGATGGCGAGATCGCCATCGAGAATACCGGCCTCGATCATCGAATCGCCGGTGACCTCGAGCGCATAGTGTTCACCGGGCCCGACGAGGGAGGCGGGGATCTCGATCTCGCTCTGGGTCTCGCGCAGCGCCTCGATCGGCTGTCCCGCCGCGATCCGCCCGTAGAGCGGCAGGGTGATGGCCGCCGCCGGGTCGGCGGCGCGCGCGCCCTGGAGCCGGGCCGCGAAATTGCCCTGGATCACGTTCGGGGCGAAAATCGTCTCCCGCCGCTCCGCCGCCACGTCGGACGGCAGGCGCAGCACCTCAAGCGCCCGCGCCCGGTGCTTGTGGCGCCGCAGGAAGCCGCGCTCCTCGAGCGCGCCGATCAGCCGGTGGATCCCCGATTTCGACTTGAGATCGAGCGCGTCCTTCATCTCCTCGAAACTCGGGGAGCAACCCGTCCGGCGCAGGTGCTGATCGATGAAGACCAGCAGTTCGTGTTGCTTGCGGGTGAGCATCGACAAACTCCGGCGTGCGCTTCCCGAACGCGCCTGAAGGGCCGGGAAAACGGCAACGCAACGAGGGAACAAAGCGCTAACATCGTTTTACCGGCCGCTTCGGCGCCGCGTCAAGCCCTTCCCGCGGGCAGAGCCTGACGCGGCGTTCCGTCAGACGGTCGCGCGCTGATATTGCGGCACGAGTTCCGGCTGCAAGCCGAAATGCCGGGCCACGTTCAGCGGCCAAGCCGGATCGGCCAGCACCGCGCGGGCGACGAAGACGAGGTCGGCCCGCTCGTTGGCGATGATCTCGGCGGCAAGCTCCGGCGCGCGGATCATGCCGACGGCGCCGGTCGCGATCCCGGCCTCGCGCCGGATCCGTTCGGCGAAGGGCACCTGGTAGCCGGGGTGGATCGAGGGGATCTTCTGCTGCGGCGCGATGCCACCGGTCGAGCTGTCGATCAGGTCGACATCGCCGCGCGCGGCGAGCCAGCGGCAGAGCGTCACCGCCTGCTCGGCGTCGAAGCCGCCCTCGATCCAGTCGGTGCAGGACAGGCGCACGAAAAAGGGCAGGTCGTCCGGCCATTCCGCGCGCATCGCGTCAATCGCCTCCATCACGATCCGCGCGCGGTTGGCAAGGTCACCGCCATAGGCATCGGTGCGATGGTTGCTGACCGGCGAGAGGAACTGATGCAGCAGGTAGCCATGTGCCGCGTGAAGCTCGACGACGCGGAACCCGGCGCGGCGGGCGCGCGCCGTGGTCGCGGCGAAATCGCGCAGGATGGCGGCGATCTCGCCGGTGGTCAGCTCGTGCGGGGCGGGGCGATCGGCCGCGAAGGGCAGCGGGCTCGGCGCCACCGGCAGCCAGCCATCCGGCGCATCGGGTGCCACGAACCCATCCCCTTTCCAGGGCTGGGTCTGGCTCGCCTTGCGGCCGGCATGGGCGATCTGGATGGCCGGGACCGCGCCGCCATACTCGATGAGCGCGACCACCCGCTTCAGGAAGGCCTCCTGCTCGTCATTCCAGAGCCCGAGGCAATGGGCGGTGATCCGCGCCTCCGGCGAGACATGGGTGGCCTCGGTGAAGACGATGCCGGCGCCGCCCATCGCCTTCGAGCCCAGGGTCTGGATGTGCCAGTCCTGTCCCACACCGTCGATCGCGCTGTACTGGCACATCGGCGAGACGACGATGCGGTTGCGCGCCTCGACGCTGCGAAAGCTGACCGGCTGCAGAAGCTTGGGGATACGCGCCATGGAAAACCCTTTCGATCGTGAATCTGACCGGTCAGATGGCCCAGGGAAGGCGGGCATGCAACCGCCGGCCCTTGCCAGCAGCCCCGCGCTGCCGCCAACTCGGCGCATGGCGATTCTCTCGATCCAGTCCCAGGTGCTCAACGGCGCTGTCGGCAATTCAGGTGCGGCGTTCATCCTGGCGCGGCTTGGCCACGAGGTCTGGCCGCTGCCGACGGTCTTGCTGTCGCATCATCCGGGCCATGGCGGCGCCGAGGGCGGGCCGGTGAAGCCGGCGCGGCTCGCCGCACTGGTCGCAGGGCTCGCCGCGCGCGGGGCCTTCGCCCGGTGCGAGGCGGTCGTCTCCGGCTATCTCGGCGTCGATGCCGCCGCGCCCATCGTCGAGGACGCGGTGGCGCGCGCGCGGGCGGCCCATCCGGGCGCGCTCTACGTATGCGATCCGGTGATCGGCGATCATGGCCGGGCCTATGTGCCGTCAGCGCTGATCGCGGCGATCCGCGAGCGGCTGGTGCCGCGTGCCGACATCGTGATGCCCAATGCGTTCGAGCTCGGCGTGCTCGCCGGATCGCCGCCTTCCGACCGGCGTTCCGCCTTCGCGGCGATGGAAGCTCTCGGCCCGAACACCGTCATCCTCACCGGTTTCTGCGGCGCGGACACGCCGCCGGACATGCTCGACATCCTGGCACTCGACGGCGACGGCCCGCGGCAGATCGCGGTGCCGCACCTCGCCGGGCGGTTTTCCGGCGCAGGAGACGCCTTCGCCGCGCTGTTCCTCGCGCATTATCTGCCGGAGCGCCATCTCGACAAGGCGCTGGCGGCGGCCTCGGCATCGATGACCGCGCTGCTGCGCGCCACCCTTCGCCACGGCACCGACGAGCTGGCGATCGTCGCCGGGCAGGACGCATGGATCGCCGCGGCGCAAGACGCCAAACAATGAAAATCGGGCCAGCCCGAGCAATTCAGTTGATCTTGGTTAAAGCGTTGTCATAGTCTTGTCGCTCTATGGTCTGACTGCCGCCTCGTCCTGCGGCGCGGGCTTTCTCGGGAGGATCGCAATGACAACGATGGCCGCCATTCTGAAGCGCAAACCCATGGCGCTGATCTCGGTCCAGCCCGAGACACGTATCCGCGACGTCGTCGCGCTTCTCGCCGAGAAGCGGATCGGCGCGGTTGTGGTGCAGTCGGCGGAGAACGACCTGCTCGGCATTCTCTCCGAACGCGACGTGGTGCGCAGCCTCGCCGCCAACGGCGCGGCGACGCTCGACATGCAGACGAGCCAGCTGATGACCCGCGCGCCGACGACGGCGACGCCGGCGACCACCGTGCTCGAAGCCGAAAACCTGATGACCGATGGCCGGTTCCGCCATCTGCCCATCGTCGATGGCGGGAAGCTGATCGGCGTCGTCAGCATCGGCGACGTCGTCAAGTCGCTGATCGAGGTGCAGACCCACGAGGTCCGCAGCCTGCGTGAATATGTGAACGGCGGCGTCTGACCGCGCCGCCGGGGCGCTCAGCGCGGCGGCGCGAGGGGCTGGGCCTGCACGCTTCCGGCCGCATCCGTCGCGGCGGGTGCATTGGTATAGCCGGAGACCGGCGCCGCCGCCGGTTGCAGCGATTGCGGCCGCCCCCCGGCTGATGCCCCTGCTTGCGCACCGGGCGCGGCCGTGGCGCCGCCAGCCCAGGGCGGATTGCCGAGATTGACCTGCTTCGGCGTCGTGTTGGCGGCGGTCAGCGCGCCAATGCCGCCCCCACCGCACCGCCGACCAGAACCCCGATCGGACCGCCGATCAGCCCGAACGTCGCCCCCGTGGCCGCGCCGCCGGCGGCACCACCGCCGAGGCGGTTGCTCGCCTGCGTGCCGCACCCCGTCAGCGATACGGCCATGGAAATTGCGAGGCCGATTGTGGCTGCCAGTCGCCGATAAGCCGGGCGGTCATTCATGAAGCGTGTTCCTTGCGGTGAACGGTATCGCCTGTCGGCCTCTCACACAGCGTGGAATCATGGCAAAACGGAGTCCGGGCGCGACGGTGCGACGTAAATCTTCCACACGGCGCAGCGTTGGCGGATCAACAGCGTCCGTCAAGCGTTTTCATGCGCGAAGGTTGACATGCCGGCATTTGCGCCGACGAGATTGGCACATTTTCTGCTTGTAACCCCCTGTCACACGGATCAGCCGCACCGGGTAACGGACGGCATAAAAAAGGAGCAGGTCGCCATGAAGCGGCGTTTTTGGACCGCGGGAGCCCTCGTGCTCGCGCTGCAAGCTGTTTGTCTGCCTGCAAAAGCGGCACAAGCCGGGTTGAGCGCGGGCGATACTGCCTGGATGTTGGTCAGTTCGGTCCTCGTGCTGCTGATGACAATTCCGGGCCTCGTGCTGTTCTACGGCGGCATGGTCCGCAAGAAGAACGTGCTGTCGATCATGATGCAGAGCGTGATCATCTGCGCCGCGGTCACGGTTCTCTGGCTCGTCGTCGGCTACAGCCTCGCGTTTTCCAACGGCAACGGCTTCATCGGCGGCATCGGGGATGTCCTGCTCAACAACCTGGCGGGCGACTGGAACCAGCCCTTCACCCTGGGCGCCGGGCTGCCCGGCGCGGTGCATATGCGGGTGCCGGAGAGCGTTTTCGTCATGTTCCAGCTCACCTTCGCCGTGATCACGCCGGCGGTGATCACCGGCAGCTTCGCCGAGCGGATGAAATTCTCGGCGCTGCTGATCGTGATGGCCGCATGGTCGCTGCTCGTCTATGCGCCGATCGCGCATTGGGTCTGGAGCCCGGCCGGCTGGCTCTACCGGCTCGGCATCGCGGATTACGCGGGCGGCACGGTGGTGGAGGTGAATTCCGGCATCGCCGGCCTGATCTGCGCCCTTTATCTCGGCCGCCGCCTCGGATTCGGTCAGGACAACATGATGCCGTGGAACCTGTCCTATGCGGTGATGGGCGCCTCCCTGCTCTGGGTCGGCTGGCTCGGCTTCAACTCGGGCGGGGCTGGCGGCGCCAACCCCAATGCCGGCATGGCGGTGCTGGTCACCCAGATGGCGGCGGCGGGCGCGACCCTGTCATGGACCGCCATCGAATGGGCGCATCTCGGCCGGCCGACCGTGCTGGGCGCGATTTCCGGCGCCGTCGCCGGCCTGGTCGCGATCACCCCGGCGGCCGGCTTTCTGCTGCCGGGGCCGGCGCTGCTGCTCGGCATCGCGGCCGGCGTCGTCTGTTTCTGGGCCGTGACGGTGGTGAAGATCCGCCTGCGATATGACGATTCGCTCGATGCCTTCGGCGTGCACGGCGTCGCCGGCATCGTCGGCACGCTCGCGACCGGGCTGCTCGCCTTCGCCCCGCTCTCGGGCGGCGCGGTGCGGCCGGGCCTTCACCAGCTTGCCATCCAGGCGCTCGGAGTTGCCGCCACCATCATCTATTGCGGCATCGTCACCGCGGGGATTCTCTTCGTGACCCAGCGCCTGGTCGGGCTGCGCGTGAGCCGCGACGAGGAGCGGCAGGGGCTCGACGAAGTGCTGCACGGCGAGTCGATCGCATGATGCCGGGCCGGCCCGTCCGCGGGCCGGCTTGACGCCACGGGTCCGCAGGCGAACGATGGCGCGTCCGGCGCCCGCGATACCCGAAGGAAACCATCATGCTCATCGGCCTCGATCCGCTTCTCACCGCCGACCTGCTGCACGCGCTGCGCGCGATGGGGCATGGCGACAGCATCTCGGTGGTCGACGCCAATTTTCCGGCGGCGACCTGCGCGCGGCGCCTCATCGTCCTGCCGGGAACCAGTTCGGGGCAGATGATGCGGGCGGTCCTCGGCGTGCTGCCGATCGATGATTTCGTGGCCGAACCGTTGCGGACCATGCAGGTGGTGGGCGACCCGGCGGCGGTGCCGCCGGCGGTGGCCGAGTTCCGCCAGATCGCGGCGGCGGCGGGGATCGGCGGCGCGCGCATCGGCGGGCGCGACAGACACGCATTCTATGCCGAGTCACGCGACAGCTTCGCCATCGTGCAGACCGGGGATCGCCGAGCCTATGCCAATATCCTCATCACCAAAGGCGTGATCGCGGCCGGGGCATGAAGATGCGACCTCGCCGCCAGGGTTGGAGCGGACGCGGCCCGGATCAAGGCAGGGACGATGACAGTCTCTGAGCCGTCGCAAGCCGCACCGCCGCCGCGGGATCGTTCCCCCAAACGACGCCGCCCGAGTGCCGCGGATGCCTATGAGAGCCTGCTGAAGGCGATCGAGGAGGGCGCATTGCCGCCGGGCGCGCGGCTGCGCGAGGCCGAGCTGGCCCAACGCTTCGGCATCAGCCGCACCCCGGTGCGCGAGGCCCTGAAACGGCTCGAACATCAGGGGCTTGTCGTCCACACCCCGCATCAGGGGGCCACGGTGGCCACGCTCAGCGATGTGCAGATGAGTGAGCTGTACGAAATGCGTGCGGTGCTGGAGGGGGCGGCGGCGCGGATGGCCGCGCAGCATGCAGCGGAGTCCGACATCGCCCTGCTCGCGGCGCTGATCGAGCGCGACGCCGCCCTCATCGGCAGCCCCGCAGACCTCGCGCTCAACAACCGCCTGTTTCATCGCCAGATCCTGACCGCGTCGCGCAACCGGTATCTGCACGACATGCTCGAAAGCCTGCGGCTGTCGCTCGCATTGCTCGGCGGCACGAGCCTTGCCGTCGCGGGGCGCGCCGCGAAATCCGTCGAGGAACACAGGGCGATCCTCGACCGGATCGCCGCACGCGATCCGGACGGCGCCGAGGCTGCTTCCAGGGACCATATCCGGGCGGCGTTTCAGGCCCGCATCCTGCGGGCGGCGATGCGGGATGCCGGTTGCGAACCGTGAATTGCATCCGATTGTATACAATATTGACCTGACCATCGCGCCGCTCTAGGTGTGTCGTCCATGGCGAACGGAGCGGACCTTCCCGATTCGATCGATACGCTGGTGATCGGCGGCGGCAATGCCGCGCTCTGCGCCGCGATCAGCGCGCGGCGCGGCGGCGCGTCGGTTCTCGTTCTGGAGGCGGCGCCCGAATTCTATCGCGGCGGAAACACGCGGCACACGCGCAACATGCGCTGCGCCCATGACAGCGCGACGGCGTTTCTCACCGGCCCCTATACCGAGGAGGAATTCTGGCAGGACCTGCTGCGCGTGACCGGCGGCGAGACCGACGAGGACCTCGCCCGCCACATGATCGCGGAATCGAAGGACATGCTGGACTGGATCGGCCAGCAGGGCGTGCGGTTCCAGCCCTCGCTCGGCGGCACGCTGAGCCTCGGGCGCACCAACTCCTTCTTCCTCGGCGGCGGCCGCGCCATGCTGAAATCGCTCTATCGCACCGCCGAGGCTCTCGGGGTCCGCGTCGCCTACGAGGCGGAGGTGGTCGGCCTCGATATCGAGGATGGCGTGTTCCGCGCCGCCCGGGTCCGCCGGGGCGAGCGCACCGTGAGCATCGGCGCGCGCACGCTGATCGCCGCCGCCGGCGGGTTCGAGGCGAATACCGAGTGGCTCAGGGACTCCTGGGGGCCGGCCGCCGACAATTTCCTCATCCGCGGCACGCCGTATAATCGCGGCACCGTGCTGCGGTTGCTGCTGGATGCCGGGGCGATGCCGGTTGGCGACCCGACGCAGTGCCACGCCGTCGCCATCGACGCCCGGGCGCCGCGGTTCGATGGCGGCATCATCACCCGGCTGGATTGCGTGGTGTTCGGCGTGGTGGTCAACGCGAATGCCGAACGCTTCTACGACGAGGGCGAGGATGTCTGGCCGAAGCGCTACGCGATCTGGGGCCGCCTGATCGCCGCCCAGCCCGGGCAGATCGCCTATATCGTGTTCGACGCCAAATCCCTCGGCCTGTTCATGCCATCGCTGTTTCCGCCGGTGCAGGCAAATGACCTCGGCTCGCTGGCAGCAAAGCTCGGGCTCGACCCGAGCCGCTTCCAGGCCACGCTCGCCGGTTTCAACGCCGCCATCCGCGACGGGACGTTCGATCATAAGGTGCTCGACGATTGCCGCACCGAAGGTCTCGATCCGCCGAAATCCCACTGGGCGCGGCGGATCGACACTCCGCCCTTCTATGCCTATCCGGTCCGCCCGGCATCACCTTCACCTATCTCGGCGTGCGGGTGGACCGGAACGCCCGGATCAGGATGCAGGACGGGCGGCCTTCGCCCAACATGTTCGCCGCCGGCGAGATCATGGCCGGCAACGTGCTCGGGCGCGGCTATGCCGCGGGTATCGGCATGACGATCGGCAGCGTGTTCGGCAGGATTGCGGGACGGGAGGCCGCGCGCCATGGGCGAAACTGAAATGAAGGCGGGCGCCGCGCTCGAAGAGGCCGGGCGGGTCATGACGATCTGCAATTC
The DNA here is from genome assembly GCF_907164655.1 of Acidocella sp. C78. NCBI lineage: Bacteria > Pseudomonadati > Pseudomonadota > Alphaproteobacteria > Acetobacterales > Acidocellaceae > Acidocella > Acidocella sp. C78. The sequence goes on along the minus strand of NZ_CAJQZK010000018.1, from coordinate 47,712 downwards.
CTGCCGCTATTGCGAGGGGCTGTGCGCCGTCTTTCCGGCGATGGAGCGGCACACCACCTTCGATGCCGGCACCCTCGCCCATCTTGCCAGCCTTTGCCATGGCTGCGGCGCCTGCCTCGACGATTGCCAGTTCGCGCCGCCGCACGAATTCGCGGTCAACGTGCCGCGCACCATGGCGGCCGCGCGGCGCGAATCCTACGCGGCACATGCCTGGCCGCGCGGGACCGGCATCGCCTTCCTCCATGGCGGCCGCATCACCGCCGCGGTCATGCTGGCCAGCATTGCGGCGTTCCTGCTGGTTCTCGCCCCCGCAATGTCGGGGACGAGGGGCGTGCTGGCCGCACCGGGCGCGTTCTATCGCCTCATGTCGCACCAGATGATGGTCGCGGTGTTCGGACTGGCGTTCGTCTATGCCGTGTTCGCGATCGCCGCGGGGGTCAGGCGGTTCTGGCGCGCGGGCGGCGCGGCGCGAGCGATCGGCCGCACCACCATCGCCGTGGCGCTGAATGACGCGGCACGGCTGCGCTATCTCGATGGCGGCGGCGCCGGCTGCCCGGACACGCAGGACGCACCGCGGGACCATCGCAAGATATATCACCACCTGGTGTTCTACGGCTTCGGCCTCTGCTTCGCCGCGACAACGGTCGCGACCCTCTTTCACTACGTGCTGGGGCGCGAGGCGCCCTATCCGTTCCTGTCATTGCCGGTGCTGCTGGGCACCGCCGGCGGGGTGGGGCTCGTGATCGGCGCGCCGGGGTTGCTGTTCGAGAAACTCCGCCGCAAGCGCGACTTCGCCGATGCGGCGGGCCGCCCGCTCGACCTCGCCTTCGTCCTGTCGCTGTTCCTGGTCGGGCTGACCGGCCTTGCCTTGCTGGCCCTGCGCGCGACACCCTGGGCGGCGGTTCTGCTCTGCCTGCATCTCGGCGTCGTGCTCGGATTCTTCCTGACCATGCCCTATGGCAAGTTCGTCCACGGCATCTGGCGTTTCGCCGCCCTGCTGCGGCATGCCGCCGAGGGGCAGACCGGCGCCGCCGAGTCCGACGCCGCGACTTGACAAGACCCGGAGAGACGCGAACCTCTGTCACCACCACGGATACCGACGCCAACAACGAATAACAGGGAGGAACACATGACAAACGCGGCCGACGCGCCGAGCGAAAAGCAGATCTACAAAGTCGCACTGGCCCGCATCATCGGGTCGGTGATCGAACAATACGACTTTCTCGTCACCGGCATCATCGCCGCCACGGTGTGGGGCGGGGTGTTCTTCAAGCTGCCCGGGCTTGCCGCGATCGCCGCCGCCATCGGCGTCTATGGCATCGGCATCGTCATCCGCCCTCTGGGAGCCTTCATCTTCGGCAACATCGCCGATCGGCGCGGCCGCAAGGACGCGATGGTCTATGCGCTGGTGCTGATGGGTGTCAGCACCCTGCTGATCGGTCTGACGCCCGGTTATGATTCGATCGGTGCTGCCGCGCCGATGCTGCTGATCGTCTTCCGGCTCGCCCAGGGGATCAGCTTCGGCGCCGAATTCGGCACGGCGTCGACCTGGGTCGTCGAGCAGGCGGCGCGCTCGCGGCACCGCGCCTTCTGGGGCGCCTGGGTCGGCTTCGCGATCCCGATCGGCCTGCTGCTCGGTTTCGGCTCGGTGATCGTGGTGAAGTCGATGATGCCGCATGCCGAGTTCATCGCCTGGGGCTGGCGCATCTTCTTCTTCATCGGCTTCCTCGTCGCCATCGTCGGCATCGTCATCCGCGTCCGCACCGAGGACAGTTTCGTGTTCGAGCGGCATCGCGCGCGGCAAGCGGTGCTCGAACTGCCGGCAAGCCAGGTCTGGCGCGAAATGCCAGGCCGGATCCTGCGCACCTCGATGGTGAACGCGATGTTCAGCGGCGCGTTCTTCCTCTGCTTCATCTTCGGCACCAGCTACATGAAGGCGGTCGGCTTCACCGCGACCCAGGCCGAAACCATCGGGCTGATCGCCGCAGCGTCGATGTTCGTCTTCATGTATATCGGCGCCCGCCTCGCCGACCGGCTGAACCGCCGCACCGTGCTGCTGATTTCGGCGGGAGTGTTCCTGGTGTTTGCGATCCCGTATTTCGACCTGATCAACACCCATGATTTCGTACTGGCGATGATCGCCGAGATCATCGGGTTCGGCTTCGTGTTCGGCTTCGGCTATGGCGCCATTCCGGCGTTCTACACCGAAAACTTCCCGACGCGGTACCGCGCCTCGGGAGCGAGCCTGGGCTATCAGATCTCCCAGGTCTATGGCGGCGGGCTGATCCCCATCCTCGCCGGCCTCATGCTGCACAGCGCGGGCATGGCGCATGCCTATGTCTATATCGGCCTGATGGTGATGGCCTATGCGCTGCTGGCGATCTACGCGATCCTGACGACGCCGGACACCACGGGCACCGATCTGGAGGCCTGACCCGCGCCGCCGCCCGGCACAGGCGGCAAAACCCGGCCGGAACCATCATCCGGCCGGGTCCGGGATACCGCCCGGATCAGAGCGCGCCGCGATCCTCGGCGCCGATACCCAGCTGCTTGAGCTTGCGGTGGAGGGCGCTGCGCTCCATGCCGACGAAATTCGCCGTGCGGCTGATATTGCCGCCGAAGCGCAGCAGTTGCGCCTGGAGATACTGCGTCTCGAACACGTCCCGCGCCTCGCGCAGCGGCAGGGCCATAATGTCGGCCAGCGGGTCGATCGCCAAGGCGCGGGGCGCGTGGGCGCCGATCTCGGCGGGCAGGTGCTCGGCGCGGAAGGGTTCGCCGGGCTCGCCCGGATGCATGATCATCAACCAGTCCATCACGTTGCGGAGCTGCCGGACATTGCCCGGCCAGTCATGAACCTGCAGCGCCGCCAGCGCCTCGGATGACAGCGGGCGCAGCGGCAGGCCCGAAGTGTCGGCAGCGCGCTTGAGAAAATGCTGGGCCAGGGCCGGAATATCCTCCCGCCGCTCCCGCAGCGAGGGGACCCGCAGCGGCACCACCGCGAGGCGATAATACAGATCCTGGCGGAACCGCCCGGCGCCGATCGCCGCCTGCAGGTCGCGGGCGGTGCTGGCGATGATGCGGACATCGACCTTGACCCGCGTCGAGCCGCCGATGCGCTCGAAGGCCTGGTCCTGCAACACGCGGACGATCTTGCCCTGGGTTTCCACCGGCATGTCGGCGATCTCGTCGAGCAGCAGCGTGCCGCCATGGGCGCGCTCCAGCACCCCGGCGCGGCGCGGCTGCGCCTGCGGATCGGCTCCCGCCTCGGTGCCGAACAGCTCCATCTCGAACCGCTCGGGCGCCAGGATCGCGCAGTTCAGCACCATGAAGGGCTGGTCCGCCCGCTTCGAGCTGGCATGGATCATCCGCGCGACCACTTCCTTGCCCGCGCCGGCGGCACCGGAGAGCAGCACGCGCGAGCCGGTCGGCGCGACCTTCTCGATGGCGTGGCGCAACCCGTTGATCGCCGGGCTGTCGCCGGTCAGGCTGGAATCAGCACCGGCGCGCAGCCGCAACTCGGCATTTTCCGCGGCGAGGCGCGCGGCTTCGAGCGCCCGCTGGATGACGAGGATCAGCCGGTCCGACTTGAACGGCTTCTCGATGAAGTCGTAGGCGCCGAGCTGGATGGCATTGACCGCCATCTCGATCGTGCCGTGGCCGGAAATGATCACCACCGGCACGCCCTCGTCCTCGGCCTTCATCACCTTCAGGAGATCGAGCCCATCGAGCGGCGAGTTCTGCAGCCAGACATCGAGCACGACGAGCGATGGCCGGCGCTCGCGGAACGCGGCCAGCGCCTCGTCCGAATTGCCGGCATTGCGCGTGGCGTAGCCTTCGTCCTGCAGGATCGCATCGACCAGCAGGCGGATATCGGGCTCGTCATCGATGATCAGTATCTCGGACATGAAACTCCTAACGCGCCTTCAGCACCAGCGTCACCACGGCTCCCGCCCCATCCTCGCGGTCGGCGAGTTCAAGCCTGCCGTGATGATCTTCCATGATCTTGCGAACGATGGCGAGGCCCAGACCGGTTCCTTTCGGTTTCTGCGTTATATAGGGCTCGGTAAGCCGGGCGCGATCCTGCGCGGGCAGGCCAATTCCGTCATCGCTGACCGAAACCCGGAACTCCTCGCCCTGCCGCTCGATCCGGAGCCGGACATGGCCGGCCGGAGCCTCGCGCCCGGCATTGTCCGGGCGCATGCCGATGGCATCGGCCGCATTCTGCAACAGGTTGGTCAGCGCCTGGCCGATCAGGCGCGCATCGCACGCCGCACGCGGCGCGGGCTCGGGGCTTTCCACCACCCACTCGATGCCGGGATGCGCGCCGCGCTGGAGAATCACCGCCTCGCGCGCGATCCGCGCCAGATCCTCGGGCTTGATGCTGGGCTGGGGCATCCGCGCGAAGGCGGAGAATTCATCCACCATCCGCCCGATATCGCCGACATGGCGCACGATCGTGTCGGCGCACTGGGTAAAGCTGTCCTTGTCCGAGGTGATCTCGCGGGCGAAGCGACGCTTCAGCCGCTCGGCGGAGAGCTGGATGGGGGTCAGCGGGTTCTTGATCTCGTGCGCGATCCGTCGCGCCACATCGGCCCAGGCGGCCTTGCGCTGCGCCGATTGCAGCTCGGTGATGTCATCGAAGGTGACGACGAAGCCGGTCGGCCGTTCACCCTTGAGATCGGCGCCGATCCGCACCAGAAACACCCTTCGGTCGCCACCCCTGGCGTAGTCGACCTCGCCGGTGGCCGGCCGCGCCGGAATCTCCCTGACCTGGTCGAGGAGCGGCAGGAAGGCCGGCACGAGATCGCCGAGCGCGCCGCCCAGATGATCGAGCAGGTCGATCCCGAGCAGGTCGGAGGCCGTGCGGTTTGGCAACTCGATCCGGCCGCGCGGATCAAGCCCGATCACCCCGGCGGAAACCCCCGCCAGAACGGTTTCGGTGAAGCGGCGCCGCTCGTCGATCTGGCCATAGGCGCTCATCAGCTCGGCGCGCTGTTCGGCGATCTGCCCGGTCATGCGGTTGAAGGCGCGGGACAGGCCGGCGACGTCGTCGCGCGTGTCGCCTTCGGGAACCCGCACATGATAGTCGCCGGTGCGCACCCGCTCGGCCGCCTCGATCAGGTAGGAAATCGGCCGGGCGATCTGGTTGGCGAAGAGCAGCCCGATCAGCGCGGCGCCCGAGAGCACCAGCAGGGCCACCGTCGCGAAGATCAGCGCGAAGAACAGCTCGAACTGGGCGCGATGATGTTCGAGCCGGTTATATTCGGCGACGGCCTGCCGCGTGCGGTCGACATGGGCGAGGATCGAGGGATCGATCGGCCGCTCGACCATCAGCATCAGCGTCGGCGTCGCCTCCAGCTCGACGACGGCGCGCTCCAGCAGCGAGTTCGGCGCACTCCAGACCGCGACCTGATGCTTCTCCGCCTCGGCGATGATGTTGCCGGGCGGCAGGGTCACGCCTTCTGACGAAAACAGCCCGGCGGAGGCCACCACCTTGTTCGTCAGCGGCTCGAAGATCGCCGATTGCGTGAGCCCGTGCAGCGCGGTCTGCGCCACCAGAACGTTCAGGAACCCCTGGTCGAAGAAGTTCTGCGGGTTGCCGTAGAAGATTGGCCCGTTCTGGTTGAGCTGGTTGGCGATCGCCAGCGCGTCGAGCCGGATGCTGTTCTTCTTCGCGTCGAGATACCCTTCGGCGACCTGCTGGCTTTCGGCGAGAGCGGTGCGCACCCGCTGGTTGAACCAGGCCTGGATGCCGAGATTGAAGAAGACCGCGGCGAAGATGGCAACAAGGATGGCCGGCACCGCCGCCACGCCGCCGAACAGCAGCACGAGGCGCACGTGCAGCCGCGCCCCCGCCGCACCCCGCCGGCTTTCCATCACCACGCGGGTGACGCTGGCCGCCAGCACCGTGATCAGCAGCAGCAGGATCGCGATATCGCCGATCGCAAGCCCCACGGCGGCGCCCGAATGCAGTTCGAGCTTGATGCCGCCGGCGAGATAGGCGAACGAACCGATCCCGAGCAGCAGCGCGAGCGTCGCCAGGATAAGCGTCGATACCCGGCCGAGCAGGAAATCGAGCGGCCCTCTGCGGCGCGGCTTCGCCTGCACCCCGGGCCGCGCGGTTTGCGGGTCCATCATCCTCTCAGCCAACCCGGCGAGACACGCCGATATCGTGCTCGCGGATCTTCTTGCGCAGCGTGTTGCGGTTGAGACCCAGCATCGCGGCGGCGCGGATCTGGTTGCCGCGGGTCTCCCCGAGCACGAGGCGGATCAGCGGCGCCTCGAAGGCGGCAAGCACCCGGTCATACAGAACGCCGTCCTCGCCGGCCTCGCGCGCCTCGGCGATCAGCCGTGCGACATGCCGTTCGATGACGTGCTCGACGCCCTGTTGCGAGGCCGCGCCCGGCTCGTCGCCCATAGTCTGGGCCGGTTCGTCCATCGCTCGGTCGGCGAGCTCGGCCTCGATGATCTCCTCGGTGATCGTCGCCTGCGGCACCAGCGCGGAGAGCCGACGCATCAGGTTTTCAAGCTCGCGCACATTTCCCGGCCAGCGATATTGCGCGAGCCGTACCATCGACTCCGGCGCCATGGTCTTGGCCGGCAGCCCCTCCGCGTGCGCGCGGTTGAGGAAATGCTGGGCCAGCAGCGGAATGTCATCCGGCCGCTCGCGCAACGGCGGCAGACGGATCGGCACCACATTGAGCCGGTAGAACAGATCCTCGCGGAACTGGCCCGAGCGGATCAGCACCCTGAGATCGCGATGGGTGGCGGCGACGATGCGCGCATTCGCGCGGATCGGCTGCCGCCCGCCCACGGTAGTGAACTCGCCCTCCTGCAACACGCGCAGCAGCCGCGTCTGCGCCTCGGGCGGCATGTCGCCGATCTCGTCGAGGAACAGCGTGCCGCCGGCGGCCTGCTCGAACCGGCCGACATGCCGGTTGGTCGCCCCGGTGAAGGCGCCGCGCTCATGGCCGAACAGCTCGCTCTCGATCAGTTCGCGCGGGATCGCCGCCATGTTGATCGCAACAAACGGCCCCTGCCGGCGGCGGCCATAATCGTGCAGGGCGCGGGCGACCAGCTCCTTGCCCGACCCGGATTCGCCGGTGATCATCACCGTCAGGTCGGTCGTGGTCAGCCGGGCGATGACGCGATAGATCTCCTGCATCGCGGCGGAACGGCCGATCAGCGGGAGATTGTCCTCCGGGCTGCCGCGCGGCTCGGCCGGGACGGGCAGCGCCGGCTGTTTCAGCGCCCGATCGACAATGGCGAGCAGTTCGCCGAGATCGAACGGCTTCGGCAGGTATTCGAACGCCCCCCGCTGGGTCGATTGCACGGCGGTGAGAATGGTGGTCTGCGCGCTCATCACCAGAACGGGCAGTTCGGGGCGGATGCGCTTGATCCGCGGCACCAGATCGAGCCCGTTTTCGTCCGGCATCACCACGTCGGTGATCACGAGGTCGCCCTCGCCATCCTCGACCCAGCGCCAGAGCGTGGCCGCCGAGGAAGTGGTGCGCACCTGATAGCCCGACCGGCCCAGCGCCTGGGTCAGCACGGTGCGGATCGAGCGGTCGTCATCGGCGATCAGGATGGTCGGCAGCGTGGTCATGGCAGACTCTCGGCGCGGTCCTCGAACTGAGGAAGATGGATCCGGAATTCGGTGCGGCCGGGCCGGCTGTCGACATTGATAAGCCCGCCGTGATCGGCGACGATCTTGGCGACGAGCGCGAGCCCGAGTCCCGAGCCCGCGGCCTTGGTGCTGACGAAGGGCTCGAACAGATGGCGCCGGATATCCTCGGGAATTCCCGCGCCATTGTCGCGCACCGCGATGAAGATCGGCAGGTTGCGCTGGCCGCGCGCGGGGGAGGCGGCCAGCCGCACCCCGTGCTGGAAGCCGGTCATCAGCGTGATCTCGCCGTCCGGCCGCTGGGTTTCGGCGATCGCCTCGGCGGCGTTCTTCACGAGGTTGAGCAGCACCTGGACGAGTTGGTCGCGATTGCCCAGCACCGGCGGCAGCGAGGGGTCGTAGGTCTCGACGAAATGGACGCGCGCGCCGAAGCCCGATTGCGCGAGCCGGCGCACATGTTCGAGAACCCGGTGGATGTTGATGGCCGTGACGTCGAGCGGCTTGTCGCCGAACACCTCGATCCGCTCGACCAGATCGCGGATGCGGTCCACCTCGTCGCGGATCAGCACCGCGAGTTCCCGGTCCGCCGGCGTGGCGTTCGCCTCCAGCAGCTGCGCCGCGCCGCGTATGCCCGAAAGCGGGTTCTTGACCTCGTGCGCGAGCACCGCCGCCATGCCGGTGATGCTGCGTGCGGCGTTCCGCGCCGAGAGCTGCTGGTCGAGCGCGCGGGCGGCGGAGCTGTCCTGCAGGGTGACGGCGAGATGGCCCGGCGCATCGACGATCGCCGCCGCCTGCATCGACACGCCGCGGCGGGCGAAGCGCGGGCCTTCGAGGACCAGGTCATGCTCGGCAATCGGCGCCTCGTCGCGCCGGGCGCGATCGAGCAGGATGAAGATCGGGTGATCGGCCGGCACGAATTCGTGCAGCCGCCGGCCGGCGAGCACCGCCTGCGAGGCGCCGAACATCTCCTCGGCCGCGTAATTGGCGAACAGGAAGCGGTCGTCCGCGTCAAGCTCGATCACCGCGAGAGGCAGTGCTGCGAGGAGCTGCCCCGCACCGGTCGGCAGGTCCGGCGTGCTGGTCGCGGGTCCCCGGCGCGCGAAGGCGCCGCGCGGGGCGGTCATGCGGCCGCCTGGACCGGCGCCGCCGCCTCGCCCATCGCCCGGGCATGGATGTCGTGGATCATCGCCTCGACCACGGCGGGATCGTCCTGCCGGTTGACGACGCCACGGAATTCCGCGGCCCCCGGCAGACCGCGCACATACCAGCCGATATGCTTGCGAGCCATCCGCAGGCCGGGAAGCTCGCCATAATGCGCCCGCATCGCCCGGTAATGCCGGATCAGCACATCGCGCCGCGTTGCGAGATCAGGCGCCGGAACCCTCTGCCCGGCGGTGAGATAGCGCGCGACCTGGGCGAGAAACCACGGCCGCCCATAGGCGCCGCGGCCGATCATGACGCCATCGGCCCCGAGCGGCGCAGCGCGTCCTCCGCCTCGTCCTCGGTCGTGATGTCGCCATTGGCGATGACGGGGATCGACACCGCGCCCTTCACCGAGGCGATGAAATCCCAGTCCGCCGTGCCCTCGTAGAATTGCTGGCGGGTGCGGCCATGCACCGTGACCATGGCGATGCCGCTTTCCTGGGCGATCCGCGCGAGGGCGGGGGCGTTGAGGCTCTGCCGGTCCCAGCCCATGCGCATCTTCAGCGTCACCGGCACGTCGACCGCCTTTACGGTGGCTTCGAGAATGCGGGCGGCGCGCAGCTCGTCGCGCATCAGCGCCGAGCCGGCCATCTGGCCGACCGCCACCTTCTTCACCGGGCAGCCGAAATTGATGTCGACCAGATCGGCGCCGCCGGCGACGGCGATGCGCGCGGCCTCCGCCATCGCATCGGGGTCGCAACCGGCCAATTGCACCGAATTCGGCCCCGTGCCCTCATCGACCGACGCCATGCGGAGTGTCGCCGCGTTCTCGTGGATCATCGCCCAGGAGGCGATCATTTCCGACACCACGAGCCCCGCCCCATCGACTTGACCAGCCGGCGGAACGGCAGGTCGGTCACGCCGGACATCGGCGCCAGGATCACCGGCGTCTCGATCGTCACATCGCGCGCGGCGCCGCCCGGCGCCTTGAGCCGGATCGGCCGCAATTTCGGAAAGCTGCTCATCTCGTTGCCCATGAATTAAGCACTACAGGGCCGGGCATTGACGCGCAATCGTCCAGTTGCCAAAGCCGCCCTGTTCCGGCGCGAACCCCGCCCGCCAGCCATCTGGAGATTCCGGCCCATGGACATCAAGACCCTTCTCGCCAGCGGCGCGCTGCCCCGTGTCGGCACCGGCTATGACGTGCATGTGCTGGCCGAGGGCAGGAAACTGATGCTTTGCGGCATCGAGGTGCCGCATGAAAAGGGGCTGGCCGGCCATTCCGATGCCGATGTGGCGCTGCACGCGCTGTGCGACGCGATTTACGGCGCCATGGCCGAGGGCGACATCGGCCGGCATTTTCCTCCCTCCGAAGCCACCTGGAAGGACGCCGATTCGGCGCGGTTTCTCCGCCACGCGGCGGGGCTGGTCGCGGAAAAAGGCGGCGCGATCGCCAATGTCGACATCACCATCATCTGTGAGCGGCCGAAAATCACTCCCCACGCGCTGGCGATGCGCACCCGCGTGGCGGCGCTGGCCGGCATTCCGCTCGATCGGGTGTCGGTGAAGGCGACGACCTCCGAGCGCCTCGGGTTCACCGGCCGCGGCGAGGGGATCGCGGCGCAGGCCGCGGTGATGCTGCTGATGCCGCTCGCGGCGTAATCCCGGCAGCGACGGACCGCGAGCGCCCGTTCATCCCCCCTGGCGGTGGGGCTTCTTCAGCAGGACGAGCGAGACCGCCGCGGCACCAAGGCAGATCCAGGCGGAAAGGCGCAGCGCGTCATCGAGGCTCCAGGTGCTGGCGTCGAGCTGCAACCGCCCGGCGATCAGCGCCATGGCCTGCGCATGGGACACGCCCCGCTGCGCCGCCTCGGCGAGGGTCTGCCGCACGAGGGCGTCGCTCATGGCGCCGCGCGTCAGCGCCGCAACGGCTTCGGCGTGCCGTTGCCACAGCGTCTGCAGCATGGTGACGCCGACAATGTCGCTGGCGAGGCGGATGAAGTTGCTGGTCGTCGAGGCCGCCGCCAGGTCCTCGACCGGAATTTCCGACAGGATGATCATGGTGAGCGGCACGAACAGCATCCCCACCGCGATCCCCTGCAACAGCTCGCTCGGCACCGTTGCCGCGAGGCCGATCTCGGGGTTGTAGACGGCGATGGCGAAGGCGATGGCGAAGAGCAGGAAACAGAGGGCGGCGAGGGCCCGCAGGCTCACATGCCGGGCAATGCGCCCCATGGCGGACGCCACCGGAATCGCCGTCAGCGCCAGCGGTATCAGCAACACCCCGCCCCACCAGCCGTTATAGCCGAGGTCGATCTCGGTCCAGAGCGGCAGAATCGAACTCCAGCCGACGAAGATCGACCAGCCGAGGCAGAGCAGCAGCAGGCCGAAGCCGAAATTCCGGTTGGTCACGAAGCGAAGTTCGAGCAGCGGGGCCTCGCTCGTCAGCTCCCAGATCACGAAGCAGCCGAGCAGCAGGAGGGCGGCGATCGTGTAGCGCTGGATGAAAGGCGAGCCGAACCAGCCGAACTGCTCGCCCTGGTTCAGCACGATCTGTAGCGCGATCAGCCCGAGCCAGAGCAGGGCGAGGCCGACAAGATCGAAAGGCGGCGGCGCCGCCGCCGGACGGTCTTCCGGCAGGGAGACGCGGATCAGCACGAAGGCGAGCAGGGCGAACGGGATGACCAGCCAGAACAGGTCGATCCAGTTGTAATTCACCGCGAGCCAGCCGCCGAAGGCCGGGCCGAAGAAGAACGGCACCAGCATCGAATTGCTCCACAGCGCCGTCGCCAGCGTGTGATGGCGCTTGGGGAAATGGCGCAGCAGCAGCGTCTGCACCAGCGGCACCAGCAGGCCCGAGGAAATGCCCTGCACCCCGCGCGCGACCAGCATCGTCATCAGCGAATGAGACAGAATGCCCATGCCGGCGCCGATCGCCAGCATGATCATGCTGGCGAGGAACAGCCGCTTGAAGCCGAGCTTGCGGGCGAACCAGGGCATCAGCGCGATGCCGAGCGCCCAGTGGATGAGGAAATAGGTCAGGGTCCAGAGCGCGTGATCGCTGCTCGTCGCCAGCCGGCCGGCGACATAGGGATAGATGCTTTGCAGCGAACCGCCGCAGAACGACCCCGCGGCAAGGCCGAGGCAGGCGCCGATGGTCATCGGCACCAGCGCGACCCGGCCGTTAGCGCCGGCGGGGGCTGGGAGATCAAGTTCGCGTGTGGATGATGAGGCAGACATTCTGCCCGAAAATAGAAAAACCCGCCGCCCTGTCCAGATGGCGACGCGGGGTTCAGCCTTGCGAAAACGCGATCATGCGCCGGGCCGGCGCAGATTTCGTTAACCGTTTCGTGTCATCGTCGCGGTATTCCGTCTGGGCTGCCATTTGTTGCGCTGCGGTGGCCTCGGCGGACCGGCGGGCGTATACGCGCAGCCACAACCTGACCATGGGGGACCAACGATGAACGCAGCCTCGCCCGCCCTCGCCAAGACCCGTGTCACCGCCCTGCCGGGCGATGGGATCGGTCCCGAAGTCTTCGACGCGACGCGCCGCATCTTCGAGGCCGCCAACGCGCCGGTCGAGTGGGACATCGCCGAAGCCGGCGCCGCCGCGTTCAGGAAGGGCATCGCCTCCGGCGCGCCGCGCGAAACCCTCGATAGCATCGCCCGCAACCGGATCGCGCTGAAGGGGCCGCTCGAAACCCCGGTCGGCCATGGCAACAAATCGGCCAACGTCACGCTGCGCAAGCATTTCGAGCTATACGCCAATATCCGCCCGGTCCGCGAACTGCCCGGCGTGAAGACGCCCTTCACCGGGCGGGGGATCGACATGGTCATCGTCCGCGAGAATGTCGAAGACGTCTATGCCGGCATCGAACACATGCAGACGCCGGATGTCGCCCAGTGCCTCAAGCTGATGACGCGGCCGGGCTGCGAGCGGATCATCCGCGCCGCCTTCGGCCTCGCCCAGGCGGAAGACCGCCGGAAGCTGACCTGTGCGACCAAGGCGAACATCATGAAACTCACCGAGGGCATGATGAAGCGCGTCTTCGAGGCGGTCGGCCCCGACTATCCGGATATCGCGCAGGACCACATCATCATCGACAACTGCGCCCACCAGCTCGTGATCGCCCCCGAGCAGTTCGACGTGATCGTGACCTCGAACATGAACGGTGACATCATTTCCGATCTCGCCGCCGGGCTGGTTGGCGGTCTCGGCATCGCGCCATCCTCCAATGTCGGCGATCACGCGGCGATTTTCGAGGCGGTGCACGGTTCGGCACCGACCATCGCCGGCAAGGGCCTCGCCAACCCCACCGCGCTGCTCTCCGCCGCCATCATGATGCTCCGCCATATCGGCGCCTTCGAGACGGCCGAGACGATCGAGCAGGCGCTGTTCATCACCCTCGCCGAGGGGGAGAACCTGACCGGCGACCTGTCGCCGCGCGGCCACGGCGTCGGCACCGACAAGTTCGTCGGCCAGGTGATCGAAAATCTCGGCCGCACCAGCAATCTGCCCTCGCGCGCCTACCGCCCGCTCACGCTCAAGGCCTGGCCGGACCGCACCGCCCATACCGAGCCCGCAAGCCGCGAGTTGCTCGGCGTCGACATCTTCCTCGAAAGTAGCCTGTCCGCGGCCGAACTCGGCGCCTCGCTGACCGCGATCGCCGAAGGCAGCGCGCTGCGCCTCGATTCGATCTCCAATCGCGGCGTGCAGGTCTGGCCGGCGACCGGCGGCAGCACCTTCCTGGTCGACCATTTCGACTGTCGGTTCATGCTCAAGGAGCCTGCGGCCGGCAATGGGCCGCAGGGCATCTCCGACCTGGTCAAGGCGATTGGTCAGAAACACTCCTGGATGCATGTCGAAAAGCTCCAGCGTTTCGACGGCAAGGACGCCTTCGAGCGGCCGCAGGGAGAGAGCTGAACCGCCGCCCTACCTGAAGATGCGCGGCCGCAACAGCCGCCGCGCCGCCAGCCATCCGCACAGCGCGGCAAGAGCCGAGACCGTGCCGCCCCAGGCGATGTCGGTCAGGCTGAGCCCGACCGTCCAGCCCGTGAGGGTGGCAAGATTGGTAAGATCGTAGAGACCATAGGTGAAAACGCCGAACGCGGCGCCGTAGGCAAGTGCGGCGGCGCCGCCTTGCGCGAAGGCGCGCGGCCGCACGAACACCGCGAGCCCGACCACCTGGAGCAGATACACCGCGAAGGCCGGCAGCGGCCGGAAATGTTCGAGCATGATCCGCCCGAGTGCGGCGCGATAGAGCGTATCGGCGGTCAGCCCCAGCCAGATCGCATCGATCAGCAGGTAGGCGAGCAGGGCCACACCGTAGAAGACGATGGTTGCGCGCATGATGTTTTCCCCTGGGCTGATATGCGACGGGCGCAGCAAATCACAACCCGGGGGGCGTCGGAAGCCGGGGGACGTCAATCAATCTTATGTCAATCTCAATGATTTAACGTGCATTCCTGAGAGCATGATGGCACTTCATGGCCGAAGTCAATAATTTCGGTCGACAGAAAGGAGGTTTGCGATGCGTCTGTCCCGTCGCTTCCTGCTCGATTCAGGCGTGAAAGCCACGATCACGCTGCCGCTGTGGATGCAATCCGCCCTGGCGCGCGCCACCCCCGGCCTGCCGCCGCGGCTCAGCCGCGCCGCCTGGCGCGAGGCCTCGGCAAGGCGCCTCGTCGTGATCGACCCCGGTCATGGCGGGCACGATCCCGGTGCCATCGGCCAGGGCAACATTTTCGAGAAAAGCATCGTGCTTTCCACCGCCCACGATCTGCGCCAGGCGCTGGAGCGCGGCGGCTATGAGGTGGTGATGACACGGTCGCGGGACATCTTCATCCCGTTGCAGACAAGGGTGGATATCGCGGAACGCCACAAGGCGACACTGTTTCTCTCGATCCACGCCAATTCCGTGGCGCACGACCCCGCGGTGCGCGGCGCCAGCATCTACACCTTCTCGAATCATGCCTCCGACCAGCTCGCGGCGCGGATGGCGCAGTCAGAAAACAGTGTCGAGAGCCTGTCCAACCCCAATTTCCGTGGCGTGTCGCCGCAAGTCGCGAAAATCCTGTTCGCGCTGATGGCGCACAGCACCAAGATCGAGTCGCATCTGCTGCAACAGAAAATGGTCGGCGCGCTTGCGCCCCATGTGCCGCTGCTGCCGAACCCGGCCCGCCACGCCACGTTCGCGGTGCTGCAATCCTCCGCCATCCCCAGCGTTCTGGTGGAAACCGCGTTTCTTTCCAACCCCGCGGACGAGGCCGAACTGCGCACGCCGGCCTTCCGCCGCCGCATCGCGCAATCGATGAAATCGGCGGTGGACGCCTGGTTCCTCGCGCGGCAGCACGCCGTCGCCAACCTGTAGGAGCGCCGCGGCGGCCGGGCGGATCGCACCGCCCGGCCGCCGGCGAGGCGATCAGACGCCCTGCGCCCGCCGCGCCTCGATCCGGTCCCAGATCGTCGCTTCGAGATGCACGTTGTCGAACCGGGCCACCTGCTGCAGGCCGGTCGGCGAGGTGACGTTGATTTCGGTGAGATAGTCGCCGATCACGTCGATCCCGGTGAAGAGCAGGCCGCGCGCCTTCAGTGTCGGCCCGATCCGCTCGCAGATCTCGCGGTCGCGCGCGGTCATCGTGGTCGGCTGGGCGACGCCGCCGGCATGCATGTTCGACCGCGCGTCGCCCTCGGCGGGAACCCGGTTGATCGCGCCCAGCGGCTCGCCATCGATCAGGATGATCCGCTTGTCGCCCGCCCGCACCGCCGGTTCGTACCGCTGGACCATCAGCGGTTCGCGGGAATTGCCGAAATGCGTGTCGAGCAGGGCGCCGAGATTTTCATCATCCGGCTTGATCCGGAAAATCCCCATCCCGCCATTGCCGAAGAGCGGCTTGACGATGATGTCGCGGTGATGGGCACGGAATTCGCGGATCGCGGCGCGGTCCCACGCGATCAGCGTGGGCGGCATCAGGTCGGGGAACTCCATGACCAGCAGTTTCTCGGGCGCGTTGCGCACCGATGCGGGGTCGTTCACCACGAGAGTCCGCGGGTGGATATGCTCCAGCAGGTGCGTCGCCGTGATATACCCCATGTCGAAGGGCGGATCCTGGCGCATCAGCACCACGTCCATCGCCGCGAGATCCACCGTCTCGGCCGGCCCGAAAGTGAAATGGTTGCCCGCCTCGCGGCGCACCGTCACCGGCCGCACCCGCGCCTTGAGCGCCCCGCTTTCCAGCCACATCTCGCGCACCGAGTAGTGCCAGAGCATATGGCCGCGCCGCTGTGCCTCGAGCATCAGCACGAAGGTCGAGTCGCCGTCGATATCCACGCTTTCCATCGGATCCATCTGGATCGCGACCCGTAAACCGTTCATGTGCCCTCCGTCATGCATCGCGCCCCGCGCGCTTTCGGCACGCCGGTCATCCGTCCGTTCGATATCAGGAGGCGCGCTGCTGTTCCAGACTGGCAACGCAGGTAGCATCGGGCACGCCGTGCGGCATTGTTCGCGCCAGGCGAACGACGGGAAGGCCGACTGTGCCGCGATAGAGCACCAGATCGAGCCGGCAGATCGGGGAATGGTAAAGCCAGACCTGCGCCGGCCCATCGACCCGCAACAGCGAGGGCATGCCCAGACTGGCGCGCAGATCGCCCGGCGTCGCGCCGACCAGGCTGACCGGTGCAGCCGACGCGAAGGAGGCGGCCGATCCACCCGCCATCGTTCCCGGCCGCGCGGCGCAGCCTGCGAGCGCGGCTGCGCTCAACAGGCCGATAAAGACGCGGCGTCTCATCCGTGCTCACGCCCTCCGCGGGCCGGTCAGGGTCAGTCGGTGGCCTGGGAGCTGGCAGCACCTTCGGTGATCATCTCGATCCGGCCGGTGATCTGCCCGCCATCCTCGACCTGCAGCCGCCGGCAGCGCGCGGTTCCGAGAACCCGGCCCGTCGCCCGCACGATGAGGGAGTGCCGCGCCGTCAGCGTGCCGTCGATCACGCCGGCAACCTCGGCCTCCTCGACCTCGACCTCGCCCTTGAAAACGCCGCCCGGGCTGATCGCAAGCTCGGCGGCCTTGATCATCGTCGCCTCGACCGTCCCCTCGACCACCAGCCGCTCGGCATCCTGAACCACGCCCTGCAGGCTGATGCCGCGGCCGACCACCAGGGTGCGGCGTTCGGCGGTTTCGGCATCCCGCACCGGCGGACGGAAGCCGGTCCCGGTAGCCGGAGGGCTCGCCGGGGCGCCGCCTGCCGCGGGCGTAGCCGGCTGGCTGGGCGAAAAGGGGGTTCGGGCCATGGGCATCTCCTTAGCCTTTGTGTCATCCGCTTGTTGCGGGACCGTTTCGGGGAAGCGGGACGGAAGGGAGGCATGCTGAGGCCGTCATCCATGGCGCCATCCTGCCGTGCGGGAGTCTGCCGCGGCTTGCCCTCCGGCGGCTGGTCGTCGCGTTTTCTGAAGCTGATCACGAACCCTCCACAACTTTTACTGTCTGTCCGCTAGCACGCGACACGCGCTCCGGACAATCGCCTGCGGCCCCAAATGCGTGCATTTTTACTAAGGTTCCGCAAGGAGATCGTATGGATCAGGATTAACTGCGCGTTCATGACGGGCGCGGATTTGTGACCTGGCCTTTCGGGTGATAGGCGAAGGGAGCATTTACACCGACCTTGCAGGGGACAGGCATGGACACGACCCGCTACGACATCATCGGCATCGGCAATGCGATCGTCGATGTGCTGGCCCGCACCGATGATCATTTTCTCGACCGGCACGACATGCGCAAGGGCGCGATGCGGCTGATCGACGCCGAGGCCGCCGAGCGCATTCTCGGAGTGATGCCGCCAGGGCAGATCGCCTCCGGTGGCTCGGTTGCCAACAGTTGCGCGGTCGCGTCCGGCCTCGGCGCCCGCGCGGCCTTTCTCGGCAAGGTGGCGCGCGACGAGCTTGGCATCGCCTTCGCCAACGATCTCCGGGCGATCGGCGTCGATTTTCCGCACGCGCCGCTGCCCGAGGGCGCGCCGACGGCCCGCTGCCTGATCCTGGTCACGCCGGATGGCCAGCGCACCATGAACACCTATCTCGGCGCCTGCATCGATTTCGACCACACCGACCTCGATGCCGAGGCGATCCAGTCCTCCTCGATCCTTTATCTCGAGGGATATCTCTTCGATCCGCCGCGGGCGCAGCATGCCTTCCGCGAGGCCGTGCGCATCGCCCGCGGCGCCGGGCGCAAGGTGGCGCTCTCGCTGTCCGACGCGTTCTGCGTCGATCGCCATCGCGCCGCCTTCCTCGACCTGATCACCTCCGGCGGCATCGACATCCTGTTCGCCAACGAGGCCGAGATCTGTTCGCTGTTCGAACAGAACGACTTCGACGGGGCGGTGACCGAGGCCGCCCACACGCTGCCGCTCGCGGTGCTGACGCGCAGCGAGGCGGGAAGCGTCGTCGTCGCCGGTGCGGAACGCCATGTCGTCGCCGCGGTTCCGGTGGAGGTCGTCGACACCACGGGCGCCGGCGATGCCTATGCCGCGGGCTTCATGGTCGGCCTTACCCGCAAGGTGTCGCTCGTCGAGAGCGCGGCCCTGGCCAGCCGCGTGGCCGCGACGGCGATTGGCCGGATCGGCGCCCGGCCGGATGCGGCGGCGCTATCCCTCCTCGCCAGCGAGACAGCCTGAGACGGTGCAAAAGTAATCTTTCACAGTCCAGTTAATTAACGTTTTAGTAAGGTTGTTTTGATTTGATCATGTCGTGGATTTCCGGTCCGCGGCATTGGTCCGCGGGTCTTCTGCCAGCAAAATTCTGGCGCTGTCGTCAATATCGCCGCGCAGTGGATCGTCATGCGGTGTGCAGGAGACATGACAATGCTTGACTACGTGAAAACCTGGCTCGCGGTTCGCGGCCTTGCGTTCGCACGGGATGATCGCGGGGTGACCGCGATGGAATATGGGCTGATCGCGGCGCTGATGGCGGTTGTCATCATCGGTGCGTTCGGTCTGCTCGCCAACGATCTCGGCAACGCCGTCAACAAGATCGCCGGAACGCTGAGCAACAACACAACCAATCTCTGACCTCGTTGAACCGGGTATGAGCAGGCCCCGTCGCCCGGTCGTTCCACGCGGCGCCGGGGCCATCTACAGCGAAATTCCGCCGGGCGAGGCTGCGGGCGCCGTGTCGGGGCCGTGCCAGTCACAGGCCAATCCGGCCTGTGCTTCTTTTGAGACATGTCCTGATGATTCTTAGACTCGTTCTGTTCATCGTCCTGGCCGTGGGGCTTGCCGGCTTCGGAACCGTCGCCTGGATCGACATGCATCCGGCACACCCCCACAAGAAGGCGGCGCCAACCATCGCCTTGCTGGCGACGGGCAAGGCTCTGCCGCCCGGCACGCTGCTGCAACCCTCCGATTTCATCGTGCAGGACCGCCCCCCGGCGCAGGTGCCCGCGGATGCGGTGCGAGACACACCGGCGAACCGCGCCTCCTATACCGGCGCGATGATCCGCCGCCGGCTGAGCGCCGGGGCGCTTCTGACCACGGATATCGCCATTCGCCCCGGCGATCACGGCTTTCTCGCCGCCGTGCTGCAACCAGGCATGCGGGCGGTGTCGGTCGGGGTCGATGCGATCACCGGCGCCGCCGGCCTGATCTGGCCGGGCGACCATGTAGATCTTCTGCTGACCCAGAACCTGGTCGGCGCCAACCTGCCGCCGACGCGCAAGGTGGCCGCGGAAACCGTCCTGTCCGACGTGCGGGTGATCGCGATCGATCAGCGCCTGGTGCAAGGCGCAAGCGGCAGCCACACGGCCGCGCAGTCGACGGCGCGGACCGTCACGCTGGAAGTCACGCCGGAACAGGCCGAACAGGTCGAGGTCGCCGCCCATCTTGGCCCGCTGTCGCTGATCGTCCGCCCCAGCGAGGCGCCGAAAGGCAGCCCGTCCAAACCGCCGCCGGTCTTCAGCGGCCAGGTATCCCCCGCCCTCGCCGCGCTCGACATGCCGGGCCAGACCGGGATCACGGTCTTCCAGGGCGCCACAGGCAAAACCGAGTATCATCCGCAATGACGGCTTCCGCCTTCGATCGGGTGGGCGCTTCGCACGCGCCGCCGCAGGGGCCGCAAGGGAGCGGCCGCCCCGCCTTCATGGGCTTCGTCAGCGATGACGCGAGCCTGCAGACCATCCGCACGGCGCTGGTGCCGGCATTTCCCACCGGCGTCCCGCTCCAGCGCGCCACCTTCGCCGAAACGCTGGACTATCTCGCCCGGTTCGACACGCCGCGAACCCTCCTTGTCGACATCTCCGGCGAGGAACAGCCGATGAGCGCCGTGCATCGGCTGGAACCGGTGGTGGACCCCGGAACCCGCGTGCTGATCATCGGCAGCGAGCGCAGCATCGGCTTCTATCGCAGCCTCACGCGCACGCTGGGCGTCAGCGAATATCTCTCGAAGCCGCTCGATCCGGCGATGGTGGCGCGCGAGCTGCTGCCATGGGCGGCCGGCGGCGTGCCCGCCTTCGAAGCGGCGCGCGGCGGCTCGATGGTCGCTGTGTGCGGCGCCGCCGGCGGCGTTGGCGCCACCACGGTTGCCAGCAGCCTCGCCTGGCATGTGGGCGGGGATGTTCGCCGCCATACAATCCTGCTGGACGCCGACCTGCAACGCGGCAGCGCCGCGCTGGCAACCAACGTCCCGCCCAGTACCGGCCTGCGCAACGCGCTCGACACGCCGGACCGGATCGACCCCCTGCTGATCGAGCGCGCCGCCCAGCCCTCGACCGGCCGCCTTCATGTCCTCGGCGCGGAGGAGCCCCTGAACGAAGCCTGGCATTACCAGGCCGGAGGCGGCGCTGCGCTGGTGTCGGCGCTGCGCCAGCGATACAATCTTGTTGTGGCGGACATTCCGGCGCGCCCCTCCCGGTTTGCAACGGAACTGCTCGCGCTCGCCCATGCGCGCGTCATCGTGACCACCGGATCGCCGCACAGCATCGCGAATGCGCGCCGCTGGCTTGCATTGCCGGCCGGCCAGATGCAGTCCGGCCCGCCCCTCGTCATTCTGAACCGCCACAACCGCCGGACCGCACCCGCCGTGTCGCGGATCGCCGAACTGCTTGGAACCGAAATCGCCATCGTGATCCCCGAACTCCCCGCCCTGGTCGCCCAGGGAAACAATCTCGGCGAGCCCGCCGTCGGCCGGAAAGGCGTCTTCCGCAAGGCGATCATCGCGCTCGCCGCCAGGCTCGGCGTCGGCACCACGGCCATGGCTGCCTGATGGACGCGCTACCGGTCTTCGGCCGCCGCTCGGTCGATCCATCCGCGCCTGTTCACCAGGCGGTGCGGTTGCGCCAGGAAGATGTCGAAATGATCCGGGGCCTCTGCCTCGCCAGCATCGACGCCTCGACCATCGTGGGGCTCAATCACCCGCGTCTGCTGCAACGCGTCGAGGCCATGGTGGCGGAGCTGGCGACCGAACATCGCATCCAGCTGAACCGCAACGAGCAAAACCAGATTGCCGCCGAACTGGTGGACGACATGCTCGGGCTGGGGCCGCTGGAGCCCCTGCTCGAGGACGAGACCATTACCGACATCATGGTCAATGGGCCGGAACGGGTTTTCGTCGAACGGCGGGGTCGGCTCGAGCAGCTCGGGGTGCGCTTCCGCGACAATGCCCATCTGACCAATATCTGCCAGCGCATCGCCGCCACAGTGGGGCGCCGGGTCGATGAATCCAGCCCAATGGTCGATGCGCGACTCAAGGACGGCTCGCGCGTCAACATCGTATTGCCGCCGCTGTCGATCGACGGCCCCTGTCTCTCGATCCGCAAGTTTTCACGCAAGCCGATCAATTTCGGCAAGCTGATCGAGTATGGATCGCTGACCCCGCCGGTCGCGCGGGTGCTTGAAATCGCCGCGCGTTGCCGTCTCAATGTCATCATTTCCGGCGGCACCGGCTCCGGCAAGACGACGATGATGAACGCGATGAGCAGCTTCATCGATCCGCAGGAACGCATCGTCACCGTCGAGGACGCCGCCGAACTCCAGCTCCAGCAGCCGCATGTCGTCCGTCTCGAAACCAGGCCGGTGAACCTTGAGGGCAAGGGCGAAATCACCCAGCGCGACCTCGTCCGCAACGCGCTGCGCATGCGCCCCGACCGCATCATCATCGGCGAGGTCCGCGGCCCCGAGGCGTTCGACATGCTTCAGGCGATGAACACCGGCCATGACGGGTCGATGTCCACCATCCACGCCAACACCACGCGCGATGCGCTGGCCCGTATCGAGAACATGGTGCAGATGGCGAGCATGGGCCTGTCGCCGCGGGCGATCCGCATGCAGGTGGTCTCGGCGGTCAACCTGATCGTCCAGGTGGAACGCCAGCGCGATGGCGGCCGCCGTCTCATTCAGCTCACCGAAATCGCCGGAATCGAGGGCGAAACCCCCCTGCTCAACGACATCTTCAAGTTCGAGGTTCTGGGCGAGGATGCAACGGGCCGGGTCATCGGCCGCTACGCCGTCTCCCACACGCGGGCGAGCTTCCACGAGCGGCTCAGCTATTTCGGCCTGCTCCGCGCATGGACGGTGGCGCTCGAGGAGGCGGCGGCGTGAGCGGCCTGCTCCTCCTGCCGCTCCTGCTTCTGATCCTCGGCGCCACCTCGCTCGCGCTGATGGGCGGGGTGCGGGCGGACCGGACCAAAAAGGCGATCGAACTGCGCCTTATGCGGGTATCGGGCCAGACCCTCGTCACAAGAATCGAGAGCCAGAGCGAGCCGAATGATCCGCTCGGCCGGTTCCGGCGCCCCGCAATGGCGGTGCTGGGGCTCGTCGGGGTCGATCTGGCGCGCGCGCCGGATTACCCTGTCCCGTGGTGGATCATCATGATCGGCGCCGTCGTTGCGTCCAGGGGTATCTCCTTCCTGATCGGCACCGTGGCCGCGGGGCTCGGCTGGCTCGTCTGGTTACCGCTGTTCATTCTCGTGGCGCGGCTTGCCTTCGGCACCGTGCATGCCCGCCGGTCAACCCTGCTGCTGCGCCAGTTTCCCGACGCGCTGACCACGATCGTCCGCACCGTTCGCGTTGGCATCCCCGTGCAAGAGGCGCTCCGGGTCGTCGCCCAGGACATGCCGGCGCCAACCGGCAGGGAGTTCAGCCGGATCGCCGATCAGGTGGCGATCGGCACGCCGCTCGAACAGGCGCTAAGGCAGATGGCGGACCGGGTGAAGCTCGCCGAATACGGGTTTTTCGCCACGGCCATCAGCCTGCAATCGCGCTATGGCGGCGGTCTCGTGACAACACTTGAGGGGTTGGCGGAAGTCATCCGCAAGCGTGTCGCGATGAAGGCCCGCGGCTATGCGCTGGCGTCCGAAGCGCGCACCAGCGCCCTTGTCCTCGGTATCATTCCCCTCGTTGCAGCGCTTGCGATCGAGGTGATCCAGCCCTCCTATCTGCGTGTGCTGTTCGTGACCCATGCCGGGAAAATCCTGCTGGCGGTCGCCATCGGGCTGCTGGCCGGCGGCGCGATGGTCATGCGCGAAATCATCCGGCGCAGCCTCAACTGAAATGAATACCGCGCTCGTGTGGATTTTCGGCCTCTTTCTCTTCGTGGCGGCGGTTGCGGTGCTGATGCTGCGTCTGGTCATCGCGGAAGAGAGGTTGCAGCGGCGGCTGGACCGGGCGATCGGCGCGGGCTCCGCCGCGGGCGACAGCGACGAGCCGGCTCAGCTCCTGCATATGCGGATCGCCATGGGTGTAGGCCTCGCGGTCGCCCGCAGCGGCCTGCTCAGCAACCGCACGCTCGAAGAACTGCGGCACACATTGCGAATGGCCGGAATTCGGGACAAAGGCGCGCTGGCCGTATTCGTCGGAACCAAGCTGCTTTCACTGGTGGGTTTTTTCGCCGGCGTTCTGGCGGCCTCCCGCGTTCTGCGCTTCGGCATGCTGCATGGGCTGATCGCCGCCGCCATCGCCGCCGCGTTCGGTCTTCTCCTGCCGGACATCCTGATCCAGCAGCGGCGGAAGCGGTTTATCCGCAAGGTCGAGGCCGGGCTGGCCGAGGCGCTCGATCTGATGGTGATCTGCGCCGATGCTGGACTCAGCCTCGAACCCGGCCTCACCCGTGTTGCCGCCGAACTGCAACTGACGCATCCGGCGGTGTCTCAGGAACTGACACTGACGGCGCAGGAAATGCGCATCAGCGGCAATATCCGCGACTCGCTCGCCGGCCTCGGCCAGCGAACCGGGCTCGACAATCTGAAGCGCTTGGCCTCGACCTTGATCCAGACGCTCCAATACGGCACCCCGCTGACCCAGGCGCTCAGAACCCTCTCCGCTGAAATGCGCCAGGAACAGCTGACCCGCTTCGAGGAACGTGCCGCGCGGCTGCCGGTTCTGCTGACCCTGCCAATGATCCTGTTTATTCTGCCATGCGTGTTTCTGGTCGTCGGTGGCCCGGCCGTGCTCAGACTGGTTGGCTCTCTTTAGAGCAGTCTGCTTCGCACCGCGGGCAGGTAAGCATGCCCCTGAAAATCTCGTCTGAATTTCAGGGGCTGCTCGCCATCAGCCTATAGGTGGTGAGTGTCCGAACGCTGATCCGCAATCCACCCGTCCCTGGAGCGGATAAAGGACGCGACCCGGGCGCCGGACAAGGAGGTCAGCTCAGTGCCGAACTGTCGATCCAGCCAATATTGCCGTCGCTGCGGCGATAGACCACGCTGAGCGCCCGGTTCGCGGAGTTGCGAAACATGAGCATTGTCTGGTTCGCCAGATCCATCCGCATCACCGCCTCGCTGACGGACAGGAACGCTATCTCCGCCGGCGTTTCCGCAACCACGGCGGCATATGGCCCGGGATCGAGCCCAGCAGCTCCATCGACCGGCGCATGCGGGGTAGCGCCTTCGGCTTCCACCTCCTGCAACACGTATTGCCGGACAGTCTCCGTTCGGCCGCGCGTGGCACTCTCGCGCGCGTGATCGTTCACACGGCGGCGGTAGCGCCGCAGCCGCTTCGCAATGTGTTCCGCCGCGTCGTCAAATGCCGCATGTGCGTCAGCCGCCTCGCCCTCGCCGCGCAAAGTCAGCCCCCGTCCGGCGTGAACATTGATGTCGCAAGTGAAAAAGCTGCGGGCGCGGCTGAACGTTACGTTCGCCTCGATTGCGTGATCGAAATATTTTCCAGCGATATTGTCGAGCTGGTTCGCGACATGAACGCGCAGGGCATCCGAGAGGTCGACCTGCTTACCGGAAACCGTGATCTGCATAGAGAGATCCTTTTGCTAGAGCCAATGCGGTTATTGTAGCCCCGCCTTGATGAAGCGGGCGTTTACGCTTGCTCGGAGACGGCTCGATCCTAGACAAAAGCATTACACTGCTGCGGGTCGTGGCGCGTCAACCTCCCGCCAGCAGGTTTTTTTCCCGCTTGCGCTGCGCCGAACCGGGGATGCGCATGGCTTCGCGATATTTTGCGACGGTCCGCCTCGCGATATCCACACCCTCCTTCTGCAACAGTTGCGCCAGCGCATCGTCGGATAGGACCCTCCCTGGCGGTTCCGCCTCGATCAGCGCCGCAATCCGGTGCCGCACGGATTCGGCACTGTGGCTTTCGCCATTCGCACCGGCGAGCGCCGTGGTGAAAAAGAACTTCATCTCGAAAATGCCGCGCGGTGTTGCAATCACCTTGTTCGATGTCACTCGGCTGACGGTGCTTTCATGGATTTCAAGCGCGGCGGCGACCTCGCGCAGCGTAAGCGGCCGGAGGAACCCGATGCCGCGGCGGAAGAAGGCCTCCTGATGCGCGACGATCTCGCCCGCAACGCGCAGGATCGTCTCGGCCCGCGACTCAAGGGCGCGAACCAGCCAGTTCGCGCTCTGCACCCGTTCCGAGAGAAACTGCTTCGCCTCGCGCGTGGCCCGCGCCGCAATCTGTGCGTGAAAGCCGCGCCGGATCAGAACCCGCGGCATTGTTTCGGGATTAAGCTCAAGCAGATATTGGCCATCCGGCCCGGGGCGCATGAGCACATCGGGGATCACCGGCGTAATCGCTGCGGCGTCGGTAGCGGCTCCTGGCTTGGGGTTCAGTTGCCGAATCTCTGCAATCATGTCGCGAAGATCTTCCCCATCGACGCCGCACACCTCCATGAGCGCACGGTGATCACGCCGCGCCAGCAGATCGAGATGAGCGAGGAGGGCAGACATCGCAGGGTCGAGCCGGTTTCGCTCCTCCAACTGGACAGCCAGACATTCGGCAAGATCTATGGCGAAAATACCAGTTGGCTCGAACCGGAGCATGATCTGCCGCACCGATTCCAGCACATCCTGCTCAATCCCGAGCATCTCGGCGATGCGTTCAGGCGGCTCGGCCAGCCGCCCTGCCGGGTCGAGCGCCATGATCAGCGCAAGCGCGATCTGGCGGCGGGTCGGGTCGGAAAAGGCGAGCCGCGCCTGCTGTTCCAGGCTTTCCTGCAACCCCGGGGGACTATCCGCGATTTGCCCGATCCAGTCATGGTCTTCGGCGGAGCCATTACCGGCTGCCTCTGCGCCGCCACCAGGGTCGTAGACATTGGAAAAGTCGGCGTCGAGCGGCAGATGGACCCCTGAAGGATCGGGGTCGACGACCTTCTCGACAGTATCCGTGACCGCAAGCTTGGAGTCGATCAACGCCGTCCCACCGGACACTTCAGCAATCCCCCCGGAGGTATCAGAGTCGTCCCGTTCGAGGAGCGGGTTGCGGAGCAGTTCTTCTTCGATGAATTGGTTGACCTCGGCGTTGTTGAACTGCAAAAGCTGTATGGCCTGCCGTAGCTGGGGGGTCATCACCAGCGACTGCGTATGCCTCAGATCGAGACGGGGTCCTATCGCCATGCATGTATCATACCAAATCCACGCTTAAAGCGGAATACGGCACTAGCGTTCGCGACACTATTTAAATTTCCGAGATCATACTGCCAGAACGACAAGAACCGCGCTGTGTGGCGCGGCTGTATCTGGTTTGTTCGCGAGTTCGGTAATGGTGGTTGCGGGGACAGGATTTGAACCTGTGACCTTCAGGTTATGAGCCTGACGAGCTACCGGGCTGCTCCACCCCGCGGTTGTGGTGGACGATAGATTGGAGGACCTGGCGGCGACCTACTCTCCCGTGCCTTGAGGCACAGTACCATGGGCGCTGGGGGTTTTCACGGCCGAGTTCGGGATGGGATCGGGTGCGGGCTCCCCGCAATGGCCACCAGGTCGTCCAATCTATCGTGATGTTTTGGACTGGTGTGGATTTGGTGTGTTGAGTGAGACTGTGTTGGTGTTTGTGCATGGTGGGGGTGGTTGAGATATTCAAGTTCTATCGGGTGATTAGTACCGGTTAGCTGAGCGCGTTACCGCGCTTATACACCCGGCCTATCGACGTGATGGTCTATCACGACCCTCGGGGAGACCTAGTTTTGAGGTGGGTTTCCCGCTTAGATGCTTTCAGCGGTTATCCCGTCCATACTTAGCTACTCGGCTGTGCCACTGGCGTGACAACCGATGCACCAGAGGTATGTTCATCCCGGTCCTCTCGTACTAGGGACAAATCCTCTCAAGTCTCCAACACCCACGGCAGATAGGGACCGAACTGTCTCACGACGTTCTAAACCCAGCTCACGTACCACTTTAATCGGCGAACAGCCGAACCCTTGGGACCTGCTCCAGCCCCAGGATGTGATGAGCCGACATCGAGGTGCCAAACCTCCCCGTCGATGTGGACTCTTGGGGGAGATCAGCCTGTTATCCCTAGAGTACCTTTTATCCGTTGAGCGATGGCCCTTCCACGTGGAACCACCGGATCACTATGGCCGACTTTCGTCTCTGCTCGAGCTGTCGCTCTCGCAGTCAGGCGGGCTTATGCCATTGCACTCAACAGCCGATGTCCGACCGGCTTGAGCCCACCATCGCGCGCCTCCGTTACTCTTTAGGAGGCGACCGCCCCAGTCAAACTGCCCACCATGCAGGGTCCCGGACCGGGATAACCGGCCACGGTTAGACATCAAAAGCGCGCAGGGCGGTATTTCAAGGTTGGCTCCACACAAGCTAGCGCCCATGCTTCAATGCCTCCCGCCTATCCTACACAGCACTCTTCTGATGCCACTGCAAAGCTGCAGTAAAGGTTCATAGGGTCTTTCCGTCTGACCGCGGGTACCCCGCATCTTCACGGGGAATTCAATTTCGCTGAGCCGATGCTGGAGACAGTGGGGAAGTCGTTACGCCATTCGTGCAGGTCGGAACTTACCCGACAAGGAATTTCGCTACCTTAGGACCGTTATAGTTACGGCCGCCGTTTACCGGGGCTTCAATTCAAGGCTTGCACCTCTCCTCTTAACCTTCCGGCACCGGGCAGGCGTCAGACCCTATACGTCGTCTCTCGACTTCGCAGAGCCCTGTGTTTTTACTAAACAGTCGCTACCCCCTCTTTTGTGCCACCCGCACATGGTTGCCCACATACGGGTCTCGCTTATCCCGAAGTTACGCGAGTAATTTGCCTAGTTCCTTCAACATCGTTCTCTCAAGCGCCTTGGTATACTCTACCAGTCCACCTGTGTCGGTTTAGGGTACGGTCTATACGCTGGAGCTATTTCCCGGAATGCTCAAAAAGCCCGCCCAATCCGATAAGGACAGACAACATCTCGCATTCGTCACTTCCAGCAGGCGGAGGAATATTCACCCCCTTCCCATCGACTACGGCTTTCGCCCTCGCCTTAGGGGCCGGCTCACCCTGCGCGGATTAACCTTGCGCAGGAACCCTTGGACTTTCGGCGACAGAGTTTCTCACTCTGTTTGTCGCTACTCATGTCAGCATTCGCACTTCCGATACCTCCAGGAGGGGTCACCCCATCTCCCTTCACAGGCCTACGGAACGCTCCGCTACCGCGCATGTTTCCATGCACCCACAGCTTCGGTATGTGGCTTTAGCCCCGTTACATTTTCGGCGCAGGATTTCTATTAGACCAGTGAGCTATTACGCTTTCTTTAAAGGATGGCTGCTTCTAAGCCAACCTCCTGGTTGTTTTGGAATTCCCACATCCTTTCCCACTTAGCCACAATTTGGGGACCTTAGCTGGTGGTCTGGGCTGTTTCCCTCTCGACGATGGACCTTAGCACCCACCGTCTGTCTGCCGCGCAAGACACTTCGGTATTCGGAGTTTGGTTAGGTTTGGTAAGGCTTTGGGCCCCCCTAGCCCATCCAGTGCTCTACCCCCGAAGGCATACACACGACGATCTACCTCAATAGATTTCGCGGAGAACCAGCTATCTCCGAGTTTGATTGGCCTTTCACCCCTAGCCACAGCTCATCCCCGACTTTTTCAACAGGCGTGGGTTCGGCCCTCCAGTGCGTGTTACCGCACCTTCAGCCTGGCCATGGCTAGATCACTCGGTTTCGGGTCTTCTGCCTGCAACTACGCGCCCTATTCAGACTCGCTTTCGCTACGCCTACGCCTACCGGCTTAAGCTTGCTGCAAACAGAAACTCGCTGACCCATTATACAAAAGGTACGCCGTCACCGCAGATGCGGCTCCGACTGCTTGTAGGCATCCGGTTTCAGGTCTCTTTCACTCCCCTCGTCGGGGTGCTTTTCACCTTTCCCTCACGGTACTTGTGCACTATCGGTCACCAGAGAGTATTTAGGCTTGGAGGGTGGTCCCCCCATCTTCAGACAGGATTTCACGTGTCCCGCCTTACTCAAGGCCTTGCCATTTCGCTTCGCATACGGGGCTATCACCCGCTATGGCCGGAGTTTCCAATCCGTTCTGCTACTCAATGACAAGGCACTGGCCTGCTCCGCTTTCGCTCGCCACTACTGACGGAATCTCGGTTGATGTCTTTTCCTCCGGGTACTTAGATGTTTCAGTTCCCCGGGTTCGCCTCTACACCCTATGTATTCAGATGCAGATACCCTTGCGGGTGGGTTTCCCCATTCGGATGTCCACGGATCAACGCCTGCTCGCGGCTCCCCGTGGCTTTTCGCAGCGTGCCACGTCCTTCATCGCCTTCTGGTGCCAAGGCATCCACTGAATGCCCTTCATTCACTTGAAGTCTCAACGCACCGCCACACTCCCAAGGAGAAGCATGGCGGCCCACCATGCACAGACACCATCACAATGTCCGCACACAGCACTCAACGCTCTGAACACTCAATCGCATCATCCTTCGGCAATGGCCTAAGCCACGTCCGGGTCAGACACCCAGAATGATCCGACCGGATTTTTGCTCCCCAAAACCACCAGACAACAGGAATTTTTCAATCCCCATCACCAGCAGTTCAGGACAAAAATACACGCGTCCAGAACGCACCAAATCCTATTCACCAATCAAAGAACAACAACCCGTGCCGCAGAACGACACAGATCGATCACCAACGGCGCTCATCAGAACACCGTATCTCAAGGCCTCCACATCAGTCTTCAGTCCACACAGACCAGCGTCAGGCTAAATGCCCTCAGGCCACCCA
>NZ_CAJQZK010000018.1:0-15000 GCF_907164655.1 Acidocella sp. C78 | reverse complement strand
GATAACCGGTCAATGCGTTGAGCGCCGAAAGGTCTGCGCAGGTCTCCACAGGGTCGGCAGCAGGGCGCGGCGCGTCCACGATCATCGCCTTGCGCCCCAGTTCCGCCTCGAGGAGGTGCACGAGATCGCGCACGAACTCCGCCCGGTGATTGCCGATGTTGAAAACCCGGTGTTCGCCGGCGTTCGAGGGGGCATGGTCGATCACCCCCATCACCCCGGCGACGATGTCGTCGATATAGGTGAAGTCGCGTTTCAGCGTGCCGCCGTCGTAAAGGGTGATCGGCCGGCCCGCCATGATCGCCTCGGCGAACCCGAAATACGCCATATCCGGCCGGCCCCACGGTCCGTACACCGTGAAAAACCGCAAGCCGGTCTGACGCAGGCCATAAAGATGGGCGTAGGCCGCGCTCATCATTTCGTCGGCCCGCTTGGTCGCAGCGTAAAGCGATTGCGGCCGGTCCGCCCGCGCCGTCTCGGCGTAAGGCAGCGGCGTTCCGGCGCCATAGACCGATGACGAACTTGCATAGACGAGATGCCGCAGGCCGGGCGAGTGCCGCGCCAGTTCAAGCACTGACAGATGGCCCGTCATGTTCGCCGCGGCATAGGCGAACGGATTATCGATCGAGTAACGCACCCCCGCCTGGGCCGCGAGATGGACGATCAGATCCCAGCCATCCCCCGCCGCCCGCAGCGCAGCATGATCGGCGATATCCGCCCGGTAAAAGCGGAACCCCTCATGCGCAGCGAGCCGCTCCAGCCGGGCCTGCTTCAGCCTGACGTCGTAATACGGATTGAGATCATCCACCCCGACCACCCGCGCGCCGCGCCCGAGCAGGGCTTCGGCGACGTGATAGCCGATGAACCCGGCCGCGCCGGTGAGCAGGACCTTCACCCGCGGCGCTCCGTCAGCCGGTCTTCCAGAAGTTCGAGGATGATGTGACCCAGGGTGATGTGGCATTCCTGGATCCGCGCCGTGGTGCTGTCCGGCACCACGAGCGCGTGGTCGCACAGCGCAAGCGCCGGCCCCCCGTCGCCGCCGAGCAGCCCGATGGTGACGACCCCCATCCCGCGCGCCACTTTCAGCGCCCGCAGCACCGAGGGCGAGCGCCCGGATGTCGTGATCCCGAACAGCACGTCGCCGGCGCGGCCGAGGCCGGACAGTGGCCGCGCGAACACCTCGTCGAACCCGAAATCGTTCCCCGCGGCAGTCAACGCCGCGGGGTCAAGCGTCAGCGCCAGCGCCGGCCAGGAGTCGCGGGCAACGCTGCCGCGCAGACGGATCAGCAGTTCCGTCGCCAGGTGCTGCGAATCCGCCGCCGACCCGCCATTGCCGCAGAACATCAGCTTGTTCCCGGCGCGGATGGCCGCTTCGCACACGCCGACCACATCCAGAACCGGCTGCGGTGATGCGGCCAGAGCAAGTTTCAGCTCCGCCCCGCGCCGCAGCAATGCGGCGACATGCGCCGCCTCGTCGTGCTCACTGGGCAACCCAGCCTCCATCGATCGACAGCGCCGCGCCGGTGATCGTCGAGGCACCATCCGAGCAGAGGAACACGACGAACGCGCCGATCTTCGCCGGGGTGGTGAATTCGAGCATCGGCTGCTTCTCGGCGAGCAGAGCCCTGGACTCATCCTGCACGGTTGTGCGGTTCGAGGCGGCGCGCGCCTCGATCTGCGCTTCGACCAGCGGCGTCAGCACCCAGCCCGGACAGACCGCATTCACCGTGATCCCGTCATTCGCGCACTCGATGGCGACCGTCTTGGTGGCCCCGACCACACCGTGCTTCGCGGCGACATAGGCGATCTTCTGCCCGCTCGCCACCAGCCCGTGGGCGGAGGCGATGTTCACGATCCGCCCCCATCCCCGCCGGCGCATCAGCGGCACGGCGGCCTTCATCCCATGGAATACGGCGGTGAGATTGAGCGCGATCACCGCGTCCCATTTCTCGTCGGGGAAATCCTCCACCGGCGCGACATGCTGGATGCCGGCATTGTTCACCAGAATGTCAACCGTGCCGAGTTCCGCCTCCGTCCGTTCGACCAGTCGCCGGATTTCCGCCGCCTTCGTCAGGTCGGCGCCGTCGAACGCCACCCGCACGCCGAACTCGTCGGCGAGGGCTGCCCGCAGCGCCTCGATCTTCGCCGTATCGCCAAATCCGTTGAGCATGATATCGGCACCCTGCGCCGCCAGCGCGCGGGCAATCCCGAGACCGATGCCGCTGGTCGAACCTGTCACCAGCGCAACCTTGCCCCTGAGACTCACGGTCACCCCCTATTTTCAGTGCCATAACGTTCTGCGCCAAGGCAGACGTGGCATCAAGAGGATGCCGAAGCGCCGCGTCCAATCACGGCAAAGCCAGCGACACAGGCCGCTGGCTCCCCGCATCGCCCGCGTTGTCGCGGCGCTTCTGCTTCAGCGCTTTCCGATCCGTCCGGATCGGATGGAGTGCTCTTTCATGTCGATGATGACAGCATCCTTACCCGATAAGATGGTTCCATCCGATCGGATGAGGCTCCATCAGGGCATCAGTACCCGGTCGATCACCTGGATGACGCCGTTCGACTGGTTCACGTCATAGGTCTCGATCTGGGCGACGTTGCCCTTCTCGTCCACGACCTCGATATTGTGCGGGCCGTTCATCCGCAGCGTCAGGTCCTGCCCCTTGTCGAGAGTCGGCAGCTTGACCATCCCGCCATGCCCCTCGATGTCGGCGCGCAGCGTCGCGAAGGTGAAATCGCCGGGAACGACGTGATACAGCAGGATCGAGGTGAGCATCGCCTTGTTCTTCGGCTCGAGAAGCGTCGGCACCGTCCCCTTGGGCAACATGTCGAACGCCTCGTTGGTCGGCGCGAACACGGTGAACGGCCCCTTGCCCTCCAGCGCCTTGACGAGGCCGGCAGCCTTCACCGCGGCGACCAGCGTGGTGTTGTCCTTCGAATTCACCGCGTTCTGCACGATATTCCGGCTCGGATACATCGGCGCGCCTCCGACCATGACGGAATGGTCCATCATGGCGGCAAAAGCGGTGCCGCAGGCGGCGACGGCAAGGGCGGCACCGAGGGCGATATGGCTGAGCTTCATGGTCTGTGGTCTCCTCTGCTCGGTCGCCGGCGGCGACCTCATGCAGCAATTACGCGGCAGAGAGGAAAACAGATGACGCTGCGGACCAGTCTCACGATCACGAAATCGTGAATTTACCGGAGACGGCAAATGGCCCGCACCGCGCGCGGGCCTTCGCTTCAGCTGCGATAGCTGCCGTTGATGTCGATATAGCCGTGCGTCAGGTCGCAGGTCCAAACCCTGGCACGGCCCCGGCCCATGCCGAGATCGACATCGATACGGATTTCCGCCCCGCGCATATGCGCCACCACCGGGGCCTCGTCATACCCTTCCACCACCCGGCCCGCGCGCGCCATCCACACGCCGCCGACCGCCACCGCCAGCCGGTCCCGCTCGGCCGGCTCGCCGGCCTTGCCCACCGCCATGACGATCCGCCCCCAATTCGCGTCCTCGCCGGCGATCGCGGTCTTGACCAGCGGCGAATTGGCAATGGCGAGCCCGACCCGCCGCGCCGACCGCGCCGAGACCGCGCCGGCGACGTTGACCTCGATCAGCTTGCGCGCCCCCTCGCCATCCCGCACCACCATCAGGGCAAGATCGTGCAGCACCTCCTCCAGCGCCCGGCGGAAGGCGGCGAGCCCCCGCGCCTCGGTCACCGGCGGGTTGCCCGCGGCCCCGGTGGCGAACAGCAGCACCGTGTCGGACGTCGAGGTGTCGGAATCAACCGTGATCGAGTTGAAACTCGGCCCGACGCCGCGGCCGAGCAGCGCTTGCAGTGTCGCCGCCGGCAGGGCGGCGTCGGTGACGATGAAGGCCAGCATCGTCGCCATGTCGGGCGCGATCATGCCGCTACCCTTGGCGATGCCGGAAATCCGCACCTCGACACCGCCGAGACGCGCCGTCCGGGTCGCTGCCTTCGGAAACGTGTCGGTGGTCATGATCGCACGCGCCGACTCCGCCCAACGATCCGGCGTCAGGCCGGCCGCGAGCGCATCCATGACCGCGACGATCCGCTCGGCCGGCATTGGCTCGCCGATCACCCCGGTCGAGGCCAGAAACACCTCCTCGGCCGGGCAGCCGAGCACGCGCGCCGCGGACTCGGCGCTCAGCCGGGCCGCCGCAGCCCCGGCGGCGCCGTTGAACACGTTGGCATTGCCGGCATTGACCACCAGGCCGCGCGCCACCCCGCCGGGCAGGATCTCGCGGCACCAGCTCACCGGCGCGCCAGGGCATTTGTTACGGGTAAAGACACCCGCGACGGTCGTGCCCGGATCGAAGGCCGCGAGCAGGACATCGTCCCGCCCGCGATAGCGGATGCCGGCGGCGGCGGTGGCAAACCGCACGCCGCCCACCGCCGGAAGGTCCGGCATGCTCACCGCCAGCGGCGATACCGGCAGATCCTTCGCCACGGGCCCGCGCTCAGTTCTTCGCGGGCACTGCGCCGCCGTCCTGCGCCGGCGTGCCATCCGGATTGAACAATTTGATGTTCAGCCCCTTGCGCGCGTCCTGCAACACCTTGGTCACCGCCGCGTTGGTGATCCGCTGCCGGATCTGGTCCTTCACATCGTCCAGCGCAGGCACAGGCTTCTCGCGCTTCCCTTCGCTCTCGATCACGTGCCAGCCGAACTGCGATTGCACCGGCGTCTTCGTATAAGTGCCGGGCTTGAGCGCGAAGGCGGCATCGGCGAAGGGCTTGACCATCTCCTGCTTGGTGAACCAGCCGAGTTCGCCGCCGTTCTTGGCGCCGGGGTCGATGCTGTATTTCTTGGCGAGATCGGCGAACTTCGCCCCCTTGCCGAGTTCGGCGATCACCTTTTCCGCCTCCGCCTTGGTCTTGACCAGGATCTGCCTGGCCTTGACCTCCTCCGGCTGCTTCGCCTTGACGTAGTGCGCCTCGTAATAGGCCTTCACCGCGGCGTCGGTCAGTTTCGGCTCGACCAGCGCCCGCAGATAGCCGCGCTCCAGCGCCTGGTCCGCCGCCGCCTTCATCTCCGCCGCCACTTTCGGGTCCTTCGCCGTGCCGGCCTTGCGGGCCCGGATCAGCAGGGCGCGCTCATCGACCAGCCGGTTGAGCAGGACCGGGAAGAGTTCCTGCGGCGGCGCGTTCTGCAGCTGCGGCGGCAGGCTCTGCGCCGCCTTGGCGACATCGGAGAGATGGATGTCGTGGCCATTGACGATCGCGACGACCGTATCCTTCTGCGTCTTAGCCGCGGGCTTGGCCGCCGCAGGTGCCGCCGCGTCGCTGCCCGTGGCGGCGAAGGCCGGGCCGCAAAGGCCGAGCGCCATCACCGCCGAGAGAGCGAAGCCGGCCGAAAACCCTGAAAGAGAACGCTTCATGCTGCTGGTCCCTGATTCAAAACGGCCGCACCATGGCTGAAGCGTTCGACGCCTGCAAGCGGGCCCGGCCGGGCAGCACGCAGAATTCCCGATACTGCAACGGGCCTGCCGCACGCTGCGCGCGCTCCTGCCGCGCGCGATTTGACCAGACCGGCGCGCACTCCTATGTCAATGATCCGATTGCAGTCGGCTGCCCGCACGGATGCGCGCGGCCAGGCTGCCGCGCAACCCAGACCAGTCGGGACGGACAGGTTCAGACCAGCGGATAGACCGGAAGCTCGCGTCATCATGTTCTCAAGCATCGCCCGCGCCATCATCGGCACCAGCAACGACCGTGCGCTGAAAGCCTATCGCCGTCGCGTCGCCGAAATCAACGCCCACGAATCCGCCCTCGAAGCTCTCGACGACGCGGCGCTCCAGGCAAAGACGGCGGAATTCCGCGGCCGGCTGGCCGGCGGCGAACCGCTCGACCGCCTGCTCCCCGAGGCCTTCGCGGTCTGCCGCGAGGCATCGAAACGGGTGCTCGGGATGCGTCATTTCGATGTCCAGATGATCGGCGGCATGGTGCTGCACGACGGCAAGATCGCCGAGATGAAGACCGGCGAGGGCAAGACCCTGGTCGGCACCCTGCCGGTCTATCTCAACGCCCTCACCGGCAAGGGCGTGCATGTCGTCACCGTCAATGACTATCTCGCCCGGCGCGACGCCGGCTGGATGGGCCGGCTCTACAATTTCCTCGGCCTGTCGGTCGGCGTGATCGTGCCCGGGCTTGAGGACGATGCACGGCGCGAGGCCTATGCGGCCGACATCACCTACGGTACCAACAACGAATTCGGCTTCGACTATCTGCGCGACAACATGAAATACGCGCTCGCCGACATGGTCCAGCGCGATTTCAACTACGCGATCGTCGACGAAGTCGACTCGATCCTGATCGACGAGGCCCGCACCCCGCTGATCATCTCCGGCCCTTCCGACGAACCGACCGAGCTGTACAACGAGGTCGACGGCATCGTGAAACGCCTGGTGGAAGACCCGGCGACCTACGACAAGGACGAGAAGTTCAAGACGGTGAACCTCACCGAGCTTGGTTCCGAACGGGTCGAGCAGATGCTCGCCGAGGCCGGGCTGCTCACCGAGGGCAATCTCTACGACGTGTTCAACATCTCGCTGGTGCATCACACGAACCAGTCGCTGCGCGCCCATACGCTGTTCACTCGTGACGTCGACTATATCGTCAAGGACGGCCAGGTCATCATCATTGACGAGTTCACCGGCCGCATGATGGAGGGAAGGCGCTATTCCGACGGGCTGCACCAGGCTCTGGAAGCCAAGGAGCACGTCACCGTCGAGCGCGAGAACCAGACCCTCGCCTCGATCACATTCCAGAACTATTTCCGCCTCTACCCCAAGCTGTCCGGCATGACCGGCACCGCCATGACCGAAGCCGACGAGTTCGACGAGATCTACAAGCTCGCGGTCGTCGAGATCCCCACCAATGTGCCCGTCGCCCGCAAGGACAGCGACGACGAGGTCTATCGCTCGGCCGATGAGAAATACGAGGCTGTCGCAGCGCTGATCGAGGAATGCCGCGCCCGCCAGCAGCCGGTTCTGGTCGGCACCACCTCGATCGAGAAATCCGAGATCATCTCCGGCCTGCTCAACAGCCGGAAAATTCCCCATGCCGTGCTCAATGCCCGGTTCCACGAGCAGGAAGCGGCGATCGTCGCCGAGGCCGGCGCGCCGGGAGCGGTCACCATCGCGACCAACATGGCCGGCCGCGGCACCGACATCAAGCTCGGCGGCAATCTCGAAATGCGCCTGAAGACCGAGCTGGAGAAGCTGCCCGAAGCCGACCGCCCCGCGCGCGAAGCCGCGATCCGCGCCGAAATCGAGGCCGCGCACGACATTGTCCATTCGGCCGGGGGCCTGTTCGTCATCGGCACCGAGCGGCACGAAAGCCGGCGGGTCGACAACCAGCTGCGTGGCCGCTCCGGCCGCCAGGGCGACCCCGGCGCCTCGCGCTTCTTCCTCTCGCTCGAAGACGACCTGATGCGGATCTTCGGCTCCGACCGGATGGGCCCGATGCTGGAGAAGCTCGGCCTCAAGGACGGCGAGGCAATCATCCATCCCTGGATCAACAAGGCGCTGGAAAAGGCGCAGAAAAAGGTCGAGGCGCGGAATTTCGACACCCGCAAGAACCTCCTGAAATACGACGACGTGATGAACAACCAGCGCAAGGAGGTCTATGCCCAGCGCCGCGAGTTCATGCGCGCCGAAAGCGTCGCCGACGTGATCGGCGAGATGCGCGCCGACACGATCGCCCAGATGGTCGACCGCCGCATACCCGAAAAAGCCTATGCCGAGCAGTGGGAGAGCGTGGAACTCGCCGAGGACGTGAAGCGGGTGTTCGGGCTCGACCTGCCGGTTGCCGACTGGGCGGCCGAGGAAGGCATCGACGAGAACCACCTGCGCGAGCGCATCAGCGAGGCGGTCGAGGCCCAAATGGCCGCCAAGGCCGCCAATTTCGGCCCCGACTTCATGCGCTTCCTGGAAAAATCGATCCTGCTGCAAACGCTCGATCATCTCTGGAAGGAGCATCTCCTCGCCCTCGACCATCTGCGCCAGGGCATTGGCCTGCGCGCCTATGGCCAGCGCGATCCGCTCAACGAATACAAGGCCGAGGCCTTCGCCCTGTTCACCGCGATGCTCGAAGACCTCAAGGAACAGGTCTCCTCCGTGCTCGCCCATGTCGAACTCGGGACCGACCCGGCAACCGCGCCGGCACCGGCCTTCGACCCGGCCTCCATGCTCACCAGCCACCCGGCCAGCCAGGCCTATGACGGCGTCGCCCTCGCCGAGCCGCAGCCTGCTCTGGCGCCGGAAATGGCGGTCAGCACCTACCGCGCCGAATCGGTCGATCCCGACCGGCCGGAAACCTGGGCCGCAACGCCGCGCAACGCGGCCTGCCCCTGCGGTTCGGGCAAGAAATACAAATACTGCCACGGCAAGGTGAGCTGACGACATGCGCGGCGGGTTCGTCCTCGCCGCGTGCGCCCTCGCGCTGATCGGCCCCGGCGCCGGCGGCGCCCGCGCCGCGATGCAGCGCCCCACCGTGTTCGTCGCCCCGTTCGACCTGTTCGACACCGCCGCCGATCAGCGCCCCGCCATCGTCGCCGACCAGCATCTCTGGCTCCGCGATGCTGCGGCGCGCATACGGGCGGATCTCGATCGCGCGGGCCCGGCCAGGGCCATCGGCACCGGCGAGACCCTCGCCCGCATGAAGCGGATCGACGCCGACTACGACCACCCCTCGACCTGCGCCTCCTGCCTCGTGGCCGCCGCCAGGCAGGCCGGGGCAGGTTTCCTGTTCGTCGGCACGCTGCACCGGGTCAGCGATCTGATCGTCTACATGAAGGCCTATCTGCTGGATGTGCGGTCAGGCCAGGAACTGATGGCCAGAACCTTCGAGGTCAAGTCGGACGACCAGCTCATGCTCGACCGCGCCGCGGATCGCATGGCCGCGGCCGTCGAAACCCATCTCAAACGCTGATCGCCGCGCCGGCGCGGCAATCCCGACGGTCAGCGCGTCAGGACAACGCCTCGTCGTCGCGGCACAACCGATCAGTCAGCGCGACAAGCTCTGCGCGCAGGGTCTCGAATTGCCCGGCGTCGAGACCGGCGCGGCAGCGCACGCTGTTCTGGATCGCCGCAAGCCGGGGCGCGGCGGCCTCGGCCTTCGCGGTCAGCCGCACGATGACCACGCGCTCATCGTCCTGGCTACGCTCCCGCGAGACGAACCCGGCCTCGGCCAGGCGCTTGAGCAGGGGGGTCACGGTCGCCGCATCGAGCTTCAGCGCCTCGGCAATGCCGTTCACCGTCGATTCCCGGCGCTCGAACAGCACCAGCAGCACGATATATTGCGGATAGGTCAGGCCCAGCTCGGCCAGCAGCGGCCGATACACCCGGGTGATCGCGTGCGTAGCGGCATAGAGCGCGAAGCAGAGCTGCTCATCGAGGCGCAAATTGCCAAACTCGTCCCGCGCTGCGGTCATCGACCCCTATTCCGATATATCTCTCGATCCCGGACCACCATCCGCCCCAGGGGCCGGAGGCGGCCATGCGGGAAAGTGACAAAAAAAGCCAGCCGGCACAAATGCCAACCACCCCGGACGGAACCGGGGCGGCGCACGATGTGAAAAGATCCGCTCAGCGCTTCGAGAACTGGAAGCTCCGGCGGGCCTTCGCCTTGCCGTATTTCTTGCGCTCGACCGTGCGCGGGTCGCGGGTCAGGAAGCCCGCGGCCTTCAGAATGCCGCGCAGCTCGGGCTCGTAATAGGTGAGCGCGCGGGAGATGCCGTGCCGCACCGCGCCGGCCTGGCCCGAAAGCCCACCGCCGGTGACGGTCGCCATCACGTCGAACTGGTTGTAACGGTCAGCGACGAGGAAGGGCTGGGTGATCAGCATCCGCAGCACGGGGCGGGCGAAATACTGCGCCGCCTTGCGGCCATTGATCACGATCTCGCCCTTGCCCGGCTTGATCCACACGCGGGCGACCGCATCCTTGCGGCGGCCGGTGGCGTAGGAGCGGCCGAGCGCATCGCGCTTGGGTTCGCGCTTCGGCGCATCGGCCTCGGCGGCAACCCCGGCGGTCGGGGTGATGATGGTCTTCAGATCGGCGAGCGTACCGGTTCCGGACATGTTCACGCCCTCGCGTTACGGTTGATGTTCTTGCGGTTCAGCGCCCCGACGTCGAGCGTCTTCGGCTGCTGGCCGTGATGCGGGTGCGACGGGCCGACATAGACATGCAGGTTCTTCATCTGCTGGCGCTGCAGCGGGCCGCGGGTGATCATCCGCTCCACCGCCTTCTCGATGACGCTTTCCGGGTTCTTCCCGTCCAGGCGCTGGCGGATCGTCCGCCCCTTGATCCCGCCGGGATAACCGGTGTGATAATAGAAGGTGGAATCGTCCATCTTCTTGCCCGTCACCGTCACCTTGTCGGCGTTGACGACGATGATGTGGTCGCCGCAATCGACATGCGGGGTGAATTGCGGCTTGTGCTTGCCGCGCAGGCGGTTGGCGATCAGGGCGGCGAGCCGGCCGAGCACCAGCCCGTCGGCATCGATCAGCACCCAGTCCTTCTGCACGTCCGCCGGTTTCAGCGAAACGGTGGTCTTCATGACGGGAGTCCTCGTGACATCATCCTTGCGATGGGCGGCCTATGCGCGAATTCCGCCGCTCCGTCAAGCGGATCGGCGAGCGGTAACCGATTACCGCAAGGCCGACGCGGTCGCCTCCAGCGCCGCGCGCACCGGCGTCGGCGCCGAAAACCCGAGGGAGTGCCGGGCCAGCGAAACATCGGCGCGGAACGATCCGGCGAAGCTGCGCCACAATTCCCCCTGCCCGGCCATGCGCGCCGCCGCCCCCAGCCATGAGGCCGGCACCGGCAGCAGCACGACCTTCCGGCCCAGCCCGCCGGCCAGCGCGCGGATCAGCTCCGGCGTCGACACCGGCTCGGGATGCGCGCCGATCACGCAATCCGGCACGTCCCCGGCCACCGCCGCCCGCTCGATCAGCGCCGCCAGATCATCCACCGCGATGAAGCTGCGGGCATTGCCGATGGCGCCGAAGGGCAGCGGCAACCCGCGGCGAATCAGCCTCACCAGCCGCGGAATATTGCCCGCGCAGCCCGGCCCGACCACCGCGCAGGGCCTGACGATCACCAGCCGCGTGGCGCTGCCGGCCACCGCCGCGCGCACCGCCGCCTCGCCGTCGAGCTTGCTCGCCGCATAGGCATCATCGGGCCGGGGCGGGCTCGCTTCGCTGAAACTCCCGTCATGCTGCTTGCCGAACACCGCCGCCGAGGAGACGAGAACCAGCCGGCGCACCCCGCGCGCCACCGCCTCCTCCGCCACCCGCCGCGCCGCCGTCACGTTCGCCGCCGCCAGCGCCGCCGGATCGACGCCGGTGCGATGGGCGAGCCCGGCGGCATGCACCACCGCATCCACCCCGCGCATCGCCGCCGCGAGGGCGGGCGCCGGCGCGGCCAGATCGCCCGCATCCACCGCCCGCGCGGCGCCCGGAACCGCGCGGGCCCGCCGCAACGCGACCACAACCTCCGCACCCGAAGCCGCCAGTCGCGCGGTCACCGCCCGGCCGACAAACCCCGCGGCGCCGCTGACCAGAACCGTCCGCCCGCTCACCCGCGCCCCGCCGGCAAGGCCATTGTCAGCCGCGCTTCGGCGCCTTGGCCCGAAGTGCCGCGACCTCGCCCTGCAACCGCTCGACCTCGGCGCGCAACGCGTCGATCTCCTCGGCGCTCGTCTGCTCGTCGGCGGCGGGCGCGGCCGCCTCGCCCTGCAGCGCGAAGGGCGAGAACAGGCTCATCGCCCGCTCCATCATCGCCATGTTCTGCCGGCCGATCTCTTCCATCCCCGGCGGCATGAAATTGCCCATGGTCTGCTGCATCGCCGCGCGCATCTGCGATTGCTGGCGGCTGAACTGGCTCATCGCCTGTTCGAGAAAGCGCGGCACCACGCCCTGCATGTTGTTGCCGTAAAGCCCGATGAGCTGGCGGAGGAAATTGGTCGGCAGCATCGCCTGCCCGACCTTGCTCTCCTCCTCGACGATGATCTGCGTCAGCACCGCGCGGGTGATATCCTCGCCGGATTTCGCGTCGAACACCTCGAAGTCGCGGCCCTCGCGGACCATCTCCGACAGGGTCTCGAGCGTGATGTAGGTCGAGCTTTCCGTGTTGTACAAGCGCCGGTTGGCGTATTTCTTGATGACGATCGGCTTGGTGCCGTCCGGCGTCTGAGCCATTATCTTCGCCCTTTCCCCTCGTCGCAAGGCGTGGAACGCGGTCGCCGTTGGTTCGGCTGTTTGCAATGCACCACCATGACAGAGACGCACCGCGAACGCCAGCGCCGCCTCAGGCGAGATCCAGCAGCATCCGGGCGCCGACCAGGCCGAGCATCCCGGCAAGGGCGTAGCGCAGCACCCGCTCCGGCGCGCGCTTGACCAGCAGGCTGCCGATGGCAACACCGGGCAGCGAACCGGCGAGCAGCGCACCGAGCATCGGCGCGTCGATCCCGTGCAGCCAGAGTCGCCCGAACCCGGCCACGAGCGTGAGCAGCACCGCATGGGCGATATCCGAGCCGACCACCTCGGCCAGCGACAGTTCCGGATACAGATACATCAGCGCCACCGTCCCCAGCGCGCCCGCCCCCACCGACGAGAGCGTGACCGTGACACCAAGCCCGAAGCCAAGCACGATCGTCATCCAGGCGGGCGGCACCCGCGCCCCCCCCCGCCGCCGCGCCGCGCGATCCACGGTTTCGCCGCGAGCGAGGCGGCCGCGAGCAGCAACATCGCGCCAAGGAGCCCGAGGCTCAGCCGGTTCGCCACCGCCCCGTGAACGCCGAGTCGCCCGAGCAGCGCGATCGCCGCAACCGCCCCGGGCAGGCTGCCGGCGCCAAGCCGCCAGACCACCCGCCACGCCACCGTCCGGTTCGCGCCATGCACCGCCGTGCCGAAC
Organism: Acidocella sp. C78; assembly: GCF_907164655.1. Classification (NCBI taxonomy): domain Bacteria; kingdom Pseudomonadati; phylum Pseudomonadota; class Alphaproteobacteria; order Acetobacterales; family Acidocellaceae; genus Acidocella; species Acidocella sp. C78. The sequence goes on along the minus strand of NZ_CAJQZK010000018.1, from coordinate 2,065 downwards.
GCCTTGGTGCTGGCGGCAAACAGCAGATCGGTGCCGATCGCGGTGGTGGCGCGGATACCGAACACAAGCACCAGGATCGGCGTCATCACCGAGCCGCCGCCCACCCCGGTGAGCCCGATCAGCAGGCCGACACAAAACCCGGTCGCGACGAAAGCCGGCGGCATGATCATCTCCCGTCCGGCGGCCACTGGCGGAAAGCCCGCCTTTCGCGCTAGGACAGCGCTAACGCAGCGTGGTTGCCAGGATGCCTCATGACAGACGCCGGACCGGGCGACAAGCACAAAGCCGAACCGCCGGACGCGGAGACGCGCCTCGCCGATCTCGCGCGCGACTGGATCACGCTCTGGCAGAGCGAGCTCGCCGCCATGGCGCAGGACCGCGAGTGGCGCGAAGCCTGGACCGGGCTGATGACCCTCTGGGCCGGTGCCGCGACCGCGGCGATCGGCGCCGCCGAGGCGATGTCCCGTCATGAGCCGCACCGACGCCCCCGGGCCGATGGAACGCCGCGGCCCCCGCCCGCTGCTGCTGCACCTGATGCTGGCGGCGATGCGGTCGAACGCCTCCATCGCCGCATTGCCGAACTTGAGGCACGTCTGGCCGCACTGGAACGCGACGGAGGGCCTGGCGGCCCCTGACTTCGCCGCCGCGGTGGTGCGCGAGGCGCTCGCGCAGGACGCCGCCCTGCTCGCCGGCATCGCCGCCTATCGCCGCCATCCCTGGCGCCGCGCCCTGGCCGACAAGCCGGTTCTCTGGAGCGAAGGCGAAACCCGCCTGCTCGATTACGGCGGCACCGGACCCACGCTGTTCTTCGTCCCCAGCCTGGTCAACCGCGCGCACATTCTCGACCTCGCGGAAGACGCCTCGTTCCTCCGCTTCCTCGCCGCCCGCGGCACCCATCCGCTGCTGCTCGACTGGGGCTGGCCCGGCGCCGCCGAGCGGCGATTCACCCTCACCGACTACATCGCCGGCCGGCTCGACCGCGCTCTCGCGGCACTCGATCGCCCGGTCATCCTGGTCGGCTACTGCATGGGCGGGTTGCTCGCCCTCGCCGCGGCGCTGCGCGCGCCCGCCCGCCTCCGCGGCCTCGCCCTGCTGGCGACCCCGTGGGACTTCCACGCCGAGGACCCGGCGGCGGCGCGCAGCCTCGCCACCAGCCTGCCGATCCTCGAACCGCTGATGGCCGCCACCGGCACGCTGCCGATCGACGCGCTGCAAACCCTGTTCGCAACCCTCGACCCGTTCGGCGTCACCGCCAAATACCGCGCCTTCGCCGCGCTCGATCCCGAAAGCCCGCGCGCCATCCGCTTCGTCGCGCTGGAAGACTGGCTGAACGATGGCGTGCCGCTCGCCGCCCCGGTCGCCCGCGAAACCCTCGGCGGCTGGTATGGCGAAAACACCCCTGCGCGCGGCGCCTGGCGCGTCGCCGGCCTGCCGGTGAACCCGGCCGCCCTCGCCTGCCCCACCCTGGTCGCGACCCCGGCGCGGGACCGGCTGGTTCCCCCGGCATCCGCCGCCGCCCTCGCCGCATCCATCCCCGGCGCCGCGGTCATCGCGCCGGATGCCGGGCATATCGGCATGATCGCCGGCATGAGTGCGCCGAAAGCCCTATGGCAACCATTCGGCGAATGGGTGGCCGGGCTGTAGCCCTTGCCGCCGCAAGGGTCTATGCTGCGTCGCACGAACAAGACGGAGGAGCAGCTCAATGGACGACATCGTCATCGCCGCCGCGGCGCGCACGCCGGTCGGCAGCTTCAACGGCGCCTTTGCCGCCACCCCGGCGCATGTGCTGGCGAGGTCGCGCTACGGGCCGCGATGGAGCGCGCCGGTCTTTCCCCCGAGGACGTCGACGAGGTGATCCTCGGCCAGGTGCTCGCCGCCGGCGCCGGCCAGAATCCCGCCCGCCAGGCCGCGCGCAACGCCGGCATCCCCGATGCCAAGACCGCCTTCGGCATCAACCAGGTCTGCGGCTCCGGCCTGCGTGCCGTGGCACTCGCCGCCCAGCAGGTAATGTCCGGCCAATCCGACATCGTCATCGCCGGCGGCCAGGAAAGCATGTCGCTCAGCA
>NZ_CAJQZK010000017.1:0-77364 GCF_907164655.1 Acidocella sp. C78 | reverse complement strand
GCGAGGAACATCGACATCACCGAATGGCCGAAGATGCGCGCCGCCTCCCGCGGGTAGAGCAGCCAGCGCGCGGCGTAGAGCAGGGTGAAGAGACTAAACAGCGCGATGTTCAGCAGCCAGAGCGCCATCGCCGGACGGTGCAGGCCGGGCAGCTGGTTGAGGTCGAGCGCGAGAATGCCGGTTCCCATCGTCGCGGCGAACCAGTTCGGCGTGAACTGGCGCACGATGGCGAGCAGACCGGTGTGACGGGCGCGGGCGAAACGGGTGAAATCCTGGTGATCATGAATGCCTCCGGATCGGGCGCCGGGGCGGCAGCATGTCCGCGATCCGGCGATGCCATCGTGATAGCGGCATCGCCATATCATCGTCTATACAGAACGATTAGATCTAATTGATCATTTTATAAGAACGATCAAATCCTTCATCCGGGCATCCAGGCAGCCGGCCGGGTCAGGCCACCGGATCGAGCACCGCATCGGGCGTGCGGGCGCCGGTCATGTAGGCGACGGCGTCGGACATCGAATGCGTCTTCGGGTCGATCACGCAGAGCCGGCGGCCGAGGCGGTGGATATGAACGCGGTCCGCCACCTCGAAGACATGCGGCATGTTGTGGCTGATCAGGATGATGGGGATGCCGCGGGCCTTCACGTCGAGAATGAGTTCGAGTACGCGGCGGGATTCCTTGACGCCGAGGGCCGCGGTCGGCTCGTCGAGGATGATGACCTTGGAGCCGAAGGCGGCGGCACGGGCAACGGCGACACCCTGGCGCTGGCCGCCGGAGAGGGTTTCGACCGCCTGATTGATGTTCTGGATGGTCATCAGCCCGAGATCGGAGAGTTTCTGGCGGGCGATGCGCTGCATCTCGGCATGGTCGAGCTTGCGAAACACCTTGCCGAGCAGGCCGGGTTTGCGCAGTTCGCGGCCCATGAACATGTTGTCGGCGATCGACAGGCCGGGCGCCATGGCGAGCGTCTGGTAGACGGTCTCGATGCCGGCGGCGCGGGCGGCAATCGGCGAGGCGAAGCGCACGGGCTTCCCCTCGAGATGGATCTCGCCCTCATCGACCTGAATGGCGCCGGAGAGCGCCTTGATCAGCGAGGATTTGCCGGCACCGTTATCGCCGATGACGGCGAGGATCTCGCCGGGATGGAGATCGAAATCGCAATGGTCGAGCGCCGTGACCCGGCCATACCGCTTGACGAGGCCACGCGCCTTGAGAACGGGTTCCATCACACCGCCGCCTTTCTGATCCACTGGTCCACCGCGACCGCGACGATGATCAGCGCGCCGATCATCAGGTAGGTCCATTGCGGGTCGGTGCCATACATGTTGAGCCCGAGGGTGAAGACGCCGACGATCATGGCGCCGAAGATCATGCCGAGGATCGAGCCGCGGCCGCCGAACAGCGAGATGCCGCCGATCACCACCGCGGTGATGCTGTTGATGTTCTCGAACTGGCCGGAATTGGGCGAGATCGCGCCGATGCGGCCGATCAGCGCCCAGCCGGCGATGGCGCAAACCAGGCCCGAGAGCGTGTAGACGCCGATCAGCATCCGCCGCACGTTCACCCCCGCCAGTGCGCGGCATCGGGATCGTCGCCCACGGCGTAGACATGCCGCCCCCAGGCGGTGTGCCGCAACACATAGGCGAAGAGCAGCACGAGACCGATCATCAGCACGACGCCATAGGTGAAGGTGGCGCCGTTGGCGCCGCCAATCACGAAGGTATTGCCGAGATATTGCAGCAGCGGCGCCTGCATCGAGATCTGCGCCGCGCCGATCGTCTGGTTGCCGGAATAGAGATAGTTCGCCGCCAGCACGATCTGCCAGGTGCCGAGGGTGACGATGAAGGGCGGCAGCTTCATGCGGGCGACGAGCACGCCATTGATCCAGCCCGCCGCGGCGCCGAGGCCGAAACCGGCGAGGATGGCGGCACCGGCGGGTAGCCCATAGGCGAAGGCGCACTGGCCCATCAGCACCGAGGACAGCACCATGATGGCGCCGACCGACAGATCGATCCCCGCCGTGAGCACGACGAGCGCCTGGGCGACGCCGACGATGCCGGTGATGGTCACCTGCTGGAGGATCAGCGTCAGCGCATAGGCGGTGAAAAAGCGGTGGCCGACCAGGATGCCGAAGCCGAGCAGCGAGGCGAGCAGCACGATGAGCGGCGCGAGCCACGGCGTTTCATGCAGCAGGTGCTGCAGCCGCTCCAGCAGCGTCTTGCGGTGGCTGAATTCGGCGACAGTCTCGGCGCCGGACGTGACGATGGAGGCCTCGAAGGTGATCTCGGTGCGCTCGTTGCTCGACATCGCATATGCTCCATGACCGCGCCGGGTGCGCCGGCGCGGCAGTCGAAGGAAACGGGGCGGCGTTACGCACCGCCCGCGGTCGTGTCGGGGATCAGCTGCCCCAGCAGATCTTGGCGCCCTTCGCCGGCGTGATCGAGGGAACACCGGAAACGGGGTGGGCGGTGATCAGGTTGGTGCCGGTATTGTAGAAATCCTTGCCGGCGCTGGCCTGCGGCTTCTTGCCGGTCTTGGCGAAGGTGACGATCGCCTTGACGCCGAGGGCCGCCATCTTGAGCGGATATTGCTGCGAGTCGGCGGCGATGATGCCTTTCTTCACGCCGGCGACGCCGGTGCAGCTGCCATCGATCGCGACGATGGTGACCTTGCCGGCCTTGCCGACCGATTTCAGCGCCTGGTAGGCGCCGAAGGCCGCCGGCTCGTTGATGGCGTAGACCAGGTTGATGTTCGGGTTGCGGGCGAGCAGCGTTTCCATGCCCTTCTGGCCGCCCTCTTCCGAGCCACCGGTCTCGACATGGCCGACGATGCGCGGATCGGGGACGTTGAACGTGTTCGGCGTCTTGATCTTGTCACCGAAGCCGGCGAGGAACCCGTGGTCGCGCGCGACGTCGACGGTGGGGTGCGAGATCGACAGGTCGAGCATCGCGATCTTCGCGTCCTTCGCCTTGGCGCCGAGATGCTTGCGGGCCCAGCGGCCGATCAGCTCGCCGGCCTCGAAATTGTCGGTGGCGAAGGTCATGTCGGCGGCGTTGGTCGGGCTCAGCGCGGTATCCAGCGCGATCACCAGCAGCCCGGCCTTGCGCGCCTTCTCGACGGTGGGGACGATCGCCTTGGTATCGGACGGGGTGATCAGGATGCCCTTGGCGCCATCGGCGATGCAGCTCTCGATGGCGGCGACCTGCGACTGGTTGTCGCCGTCATATTTGCCGGCATAGGTCTTGAGATCGACGCCGAGCTTCTTCGCCTCGGCCAGCGCGCCCTTGCGCATGGTGACGAAATAGGGGTTCGAGTCGGTCTTGGTGATGAGGCAGGCGCGGATCGGCGCGGCCTGGGCGGTGGCGGCGAAGCCGGCGAGCGCGCCGAGCGCGGCCAGTGCGATCGTCGCTGAGCGGGTGAAGCTGTTCCTGTTGGTCATGTTGTTCTCCTTGGTCTCGACACGGTGTCTGGACTTGGCGCCTCCGGGCGCGTTCCGCGGGGCGGGACGGCACGGACGCTGTATCGTCATCGGCCGGAATCCGGCCGCATTGCCGAAGCGCGCGGCATCGGGGCCGCCGCTTGCGTCTGGTCGTGAATAGGGGTCGGCTGGGCGCCGTGCGCCGTCATCGTTCCTCCTCGGTCTTGTTATTCGTTCACCGGCCCGGCGCGGGAGCGTCAGGATACCAGAAAACGTTTTCATGGCTTTCTTAATTTGCACGTCTGGCAGGGGCAAGAAATTTCTTGCGCTGGAACGAAAATTTTACCTGACGCACCAAATCCGGTGCCGCTCTGGGGCAGACACGGTGCCAAACCCGTCAGTAGACGAACGAACCCTCGTCACGAATAAGAAAACGTTTTCAAATTTCTATCGCTCGGCAGAGGCATCGATATCATGGAGCCCCCGCGGCCGCCCGGCGGGATCAGGTGGACCAGTTCCGCGCGAAATCGGCGAACAGCGACAGGCCGCCGCAAGCGAAAACGGTCTGGCCGGTAACGTAGCTCGCCTCATCGGAGAGCAGGAATGCGGCAACGGCGGCGATTTCATCGGCTTCGGCAGGGCGACCCATCGGGATATGCGCCTCGACGATGCGGCGGCGCTCGGGATCGCCGGTCCAGCCGGCATTCATCGGCGTGACCGTCGCACCGGGCCCCACCGCATTGACCCGCACACCGCGCGCCGCGAACTCAAGCGCAAGGGTGCGGGTCAGATTCCCAAGCCCGCCCTTGGCCACCGAATAGGACAGGAAGCCCGGCTTTGGCACGATTTCGTGAACCGAGGAGACGTTGAGGATCGCACCACCCAAATGCTGCGCCATATGGCCGATCACCAGCCCGGACAGGTGGGCGACGGCAAGCAGATCGACGGCGACGACGCGGTCGAACCGGTCCATGTCGAGCGCGTCGCTCGGCTGCTCGGTCTGGATGCCGGCATTGTTGACCAGGATCGAGAGGTGACCGGCGCGCCCGATGGCGCGCGCGACAACAGCCGCCATCGCCGCGCGGTCGGTGACATCGGCGGCCTCGGCGTGATGAAGGACGCCCGGGCCGGCGGCGCGGAGTTCCTCCAGGGTTGCGGCAGCCTCGGCATCGCCCGGCAGATGGGTGAAGGTGACCGCGGCGCCCTCCTGCGCGAGACGCCGGGCGATGGCCTGGCCGATCCCCGACGCCCCACCGGTGACGAGCGCGTGCCTTCCGGCGAAGCGGGCACGATGTGGCTGGACTTGCGGCGTGGTCATGCCGGTCTCCTCACAGGATCATGCAACGGCAGGTTAGCGGCATGCCGCCGCCGCCGCCAGCCCCGCGGCGCGACCGGAAGAAACGATCTATATTCGCAACATCGAAGATGGCAGCATAAGAGACCCGATCCGGGAAGGCCGCGCGATTTCCTCGATTGCATTTTCATTGAGGGTCAACTAAATATAAATGACAATCATCGCAGGGAGGAACTCGATGACAAAAAAGATAGAAGATCAGGTTGAAGACATCGTCGCGTCGCGTCTGCCGCGCCGCGCCGTGGCGCAGGGAGTGACGCTCGGCGCCGCCGCCGCGATGCTCGCCGCCGGCGCCCGCACCGCCGAAGCCGCCGGCAAGGACCCGTTCCCGCCGCACAAGCGCTGGAAGTTCGTGTTCGTCAACCACGTCACCACCAACCCGTTCTTCGTGCCGACGCAATACGGCATTCACGACGCCTGCCGCCTGCTTGGCTGCGAATGGCAGTGGACGGGCTCGCAGACCTCGAACGTCGCGCACATGGTCAACGCGATGGACGCGGCGATCGCCGGCAAGGCCGATGCGATCGCGGTGCCGCTGGTCGATCCGACCGCGTTCAACAAGCCGACCGACCGCGCGCTTGCCGCCGGCATCCCGGTGTTTTCCTACAATGCGGACGCGCCGGCCGGCTCGGGCAACAAGCGCCTCGCCTATATCGGCCAGGACCTGTTCCTCGCCGGCTACCAGATGGGCGAGAAGATCGTCCAGCTCGTCGGCTCCGGCGAGGTGGCGCTGTTCATCGCCACCCCCGGCCAGCTCAACATCCAGCCGCGTATCGACGGTGCCGCCGCGGCGATCAAGAAGCTCGGCAAGAACATCACCTATCATGAAATCGCCACCGGCCCGACGGTGAACGAGGAACTCTCCAAAATCCGCGCCTATTATCTCGGCCACCAGCACGTGAAGGGCATGTTCGCGGTCGATGCCGGCTCGACCCAGGGTGTGGGCGAGGTGATGAAGCAGTTCGGCCTCGCCCGGAAAGGCGTGCATGGCGGCGGGTTCGACATGCTTCCCAAGACGCTCGACCTGATCAAGAGCGGCGATCTCACCTTCACCATCGACCAGCAGCCCTATCTGCAAGGCTTCTACACGGTGATGGAGATGTTCACGTTCCTGGCCTCGGGCGGCCTGTCGGGCCCGGCGGACATCAATACCGGCCTGAAATTCGTGACCAAGGGAGGGGTGCAACCCTATCTCGACACGCACACCCGCTACGAGGGCAGCTCGGCCAAGCCGCAGATCGTGCCCCGGAACGGGCCGATCGCCGGCTGATGCCGCGCCGGCGCGGCGGCCGGTCGAACCCCGATGGGGCAAGGCAGGCCACGCGCCGGACGTCCGCCCTCCATAAACGAGGCCGCTCCGCGCGGGGCGGTGCCTGAGATCAGGGGAACGGCATGAGCCAGCCCATCAGTCTGCGCCGACACGGCTCGCGCCTGTTCGCGCTGCGCGAGGCGAGCATTCTCGTCGTCGCCATCCTGCTGTTCGGCTATTTCGCCATCAGCAACGACAATTTCCTCTCCGGCGCGAACCTGCAGACATTGTCGCAGTTCATCGCCCCGGCCGCCATCATCGCCTGCGGCGAGATCATGCTGCTGATCTGCGGCGAAATCGACCTCTCGGTGGGCCAGGTCTTCGCGCTCGCCCCGTTCATCATGGCGTTCAGCGTAAAGGCGGGGCTCGGCCTGTTCATCGGCATCGTGCTCGCGCTGCTGGTCTGCGCCGTGGTCGGGCTGATCAATGGCGGCATCACCGTGCTGCTGCGGGTGCCCTCCTTCGTCACCACGCTCGGCACGCTGTTCCTGATCAACGGTTTCACCCTCACGATCTCGCGCGGCTATCCGGTCAACACGCCGGGTGGAGCAACGATCGCGAATATCTTCGGCGCGGAAGGCTACAGCGAGTTTCTCTGGGCGCTGCTGATCGTGCTGATCATGCACGCGGTGCTGCGCCACCGCCGCTGGGGGCTGCACACCATCGCGGTGGGCGGCAATCTCACCGGGGCGACCGAGGCCGGCATCAACGCGGCACGGATCAAGGTGGGGAATTTCGTGCTGACCAGCGTGCTCGGCGGCGTGACCGGCATTCTGGAGGCGTTCCGCATCGGCTCGACCGATCCGCTCGCCGGCGGCACCAACATCATGTTTCTCGCCGTCGCCTCCGGCGTGATCGGGGGGACCAGCCTCGCCGGCGGGTCGGGCACGATCATCGGCGGGCTGCTCGGCGCCACCGTGCTCGGCGTGTTGCAGGACGGCTTCACCCTCGCCGGAATCAACGCCTTCACCTTCGACATGATCATCGGCGGCGCCATCCTGATCGCGATGATCGCCAATATCCGCGTCCAGGGCATGCGCAAGGGAGGCAGGCGATGAGCGCCACCGTCAACGAAACGGCCGCGGACGCGCTACGGGCCGAGACCATCGTCAAGTCGTTCGGCGCGGTCACCGCCCTGTCTGGCGTGTCGCTTCATGTGAAGCGCGGCGAGGTGCTGGGCATTCTCGGCGATAACGGCGCCGGCAAGTCCACCCTGATGAAGATCATCACCGGCTATCACAAGCCGACCGCGGGCCAGCTCTACGTGCGGGGCGAGGCGGTTGATCTCGCCTCGGTCGACCATGCGCGCGCACTCGGCATCGAGTGCGTCTATCAGGATCTCGCGCTGGTGAACACGCTGCCGATCTATCACAACATGTTCCTGAACCGCGAGCTCAGGACCCCGTTCGGCATGCTCGACCACAGGACGATGCGCCGGCGCGCGGCGGAGGCGCTCGAGGATATCGGCGTCAACGTCCCCTCGGTGGACGAGGAGGTGGAGATGCTCTCGGGCGGGCAGCGGCAGGCGATCGCCATCGCCCGCGCGGTGTATTCCGAGGCGAAGATTCTGCTGCTCGACGAACCGCTCGCCGCGATGGGCGCGCGCGAGGCCGGGCTGATCATCGACCTGATCCAGCGCCAGCGCGCCCGCGGCGATATCTCGATCATCATGATCATGCACAACTATGCCCAGACGCTCGAGATTGCCGACCGGGTCATGCTGATGCAGCATGGCGAGGTGACGTTCTCTGGCGCTGCGCGCGACACCTCGGTCGAGGAACTGCTCGAGATCGTGCGGCGCGAATACCGCGCGGCACGGGCGCGCTGACGCATGGCGCCGGCGGCACAACATCAGCACGGAAAAGGGAACATCATGACCGCACATGCCAACGCAATCTATCCGAGCCTCAAGGACCGGGCGGTGTTCATCACCGGCGGCGGCGGCGGCATCGGCGCCTCCGTCGTGCAGCATTTCGCCGAGCAGGGCAGCCGCGTCGTCTTTGTCGACATCGACGCGGCGGGCGGCCAGCGCGTGGTCGAGCAGGTGGCCGCGAAGGGCCACGCCGCGCCGCATTTCATCAAGTGCGACCTGCGCGACATCGACGCGCTGAAAGCCGCGATCGCACAGGGCGCCAAGGCGGTCGGCCCGTTCACCGTGCTGGTGAACAACGCCGCCCATGACGAGCGCCACCCGACGATGGAGGTCACGGTGGACTACTGGGAAGACCGGTTGCAGGTGAACCTGCGCCACCAGTTCTTCACCGCCCAGGCGATCATCCCGATGATGAAGGCCGCCGGCGGCGGCGCCATCGTCAATTTCGGCTCCAGCAGCTGGCACAAGGGCCAGGGCGGCATGCCCGCCTATGTCACCGCCAAGGCCGGCATCGAGGCGCTGACGCGCAGCCTCGCGCGGGATTTCGGGCCGGACAACATCCGCGTGAACTGCGTGGTGCCGGGCTGGATCATGACCGAGCGGCAGATCGAGAAATGGCTCACGCCGGAAGGCGAGGAAACGCTGATGAAGCAGCAATGCCTCAAGCAGAAGCTGGTGCCGGCCGATGTCGCGCGGATGGTGCTCTGGCTCGCCGCCGACGACAGCCGGATGGTGACCAGCCACAATTTCTTCGTCGATGCCGGCTGGATCTGAGCGGCGCGGGCGGATGACCCTCCGCCGATGATCGGCCTCGATTGGGGAACGACGCGGCTGCGCGCCTTCCGCATCGCGGAAGACGGCGGATTGCGCGATGCGCGCCGTGCCGATCGCGGCGTGCTGAGCGTGGCGCCGGGCGGCTTTGCCGATGTGCTGCGCGAGATCGCCGACGACTGGCTGGAGGCCGGCGAGCGGCGGGTGCTGATCGCCGGGATGGCCGGCAGCCGCCAGGGTTGGCTGGACGTGCCGTATCTCGACTGCCCGGCGGAATTCGGCGCCATCGCCGCCGCCGCGCAGCCAGTGGCGTTCGAGGGTGCGGATGCGCGCATCCTGCCGGGGCTCGCGACGCGGGACGAGGCTGGCGTGCCGGAAGTCATGCGCGGCGAGGAGACGCAGATCGTCGGCGCGGTGGATGACGCCGCGCGCCGCCTCGTCTGCCTGCCGGGCAGCCACTCGAAATGGGCGGTTGTCGAGGCCGGGCGGATCGAGGGGTTCCGTTCCTACATGACCGGCGAGGCGTTCGCCGCGCTGGGCGGGGCGACGATTCTGGCGCAGACGATCGAGGCGGGCGGGCCGGAGCCCGACGCCTTCGCCGATGGCGTGGCGCGGGCCCGCCAGCCCGGCGGGTTGCTGCATCATCTCTTCGGCGTGCGGACCAGGGTCTTGCGCGATGGCGTGTCGAAATCCGCCTCGCGCGCCTATCTCTCAGGCCTGCTGATCGGCCACGAGGTTGGCCACGAGATCGGCCGTGCGATCGGCCGCGGGCGGACGGCGGATGCGACAGAGGTGACGCTGATCGGCGATCCCGCGCTGTGCGGGCTCTACCGCGACGCGATCACGCTAAGCGGCGGGGCGGCGCGCGTGCATGACGATGTAGCCGGGGACGCCGCATGTCTCGGCCTCGCCCGGCTCGGAGCGCAAATTTCATGGCAACACTGAAGGAGCATCTCGACGCCTGCCCGCTGGTCGCGATCCTGCGCGGGGTCGCGCCGGACGAGGTGATGGCGGTGGGCGAGGCGCTCGTCGGCGCCGGCGTGAAGATCATCGAGGTGCCGCTGAACTCGCCAGACCCGTTCGAGAGCATCGGCCGGCTCGTCCGCGGACTCGGCGCGCGGGCGCTGATCGGCGCCGGAACGGTCATGACCGTGGAGGATGTCGGCCGCCTCGCCGGGGCGGGCGGGCAGTTGATGGTGACGCCGCACGCAGATCCGCGCTCGTGGCCGAGGCGAAGCGGCGCGGGCTGATCGCCCTGCCCGGCTTCTTCACCCCGGCAGAGGCGTTCGCGCTGATCGGCGCCGGGGCGGACGGGCTGAAGCTCTTCCCCGCCGAAGCGGCGAGTCCCGCCGTGCTCAGGGCGTTGCGCGCGGTGCTGCCGCCGGCGCTGCCGGTGCTGCCGGTCGGCGGCATCACGCCGGCCACGCTCGCCCCCTGGCGCGCGGCCGGGGCCGCGGGATTCGGCATCGGCTCGGCGCTCTACCGGCCGGGCGATGACGCCGCTTCCGTGCGCGCGAAGGCGGCGGGCTTCATCGCCGCGCTCGGACTCTGATCCGGCTGCAAAACCTCTGGCCTTTGCGCGAATTGCCTTTTATCGTTTGACGGCAAGGACCGGATCGACCGGCCACAACGATGAGGGGAAGAGGCGCTGCCATGTCCGAGGCTTTTCACGTCTATGATGAACGGTTTCGCTCGATGCTGCTGTTCAACGCGGCGATCGAGACCATCGCCACCGGCTGCCGCTGGGCGGAAGGGCCGGTCTGGTTCGGCGAGCAGAACTGCCTGCTGTGGAGCGATATTCCGAACGACCGGATGATGCGCTGGACGACGAACGGGACGGTCGATGTCTATCGCACGCCGGCACGACACACCAACGGCCATACCCGCGACCGGCAAGGGCGGCTGGTCAGCTGCGAGCATGGCGGGCGCTGCGTCAGCCGCACCGAATATGACGGCACGGTCACGATCCTGGTGGATCGCTTCGAGGGCAAGCGGCTGAACTCCCCGAACGACGTGGTGGTGAAATCCGACGGGACGATCTGGTTCACCGACCCCGATTACGGAATCTGGAGCGATTACGAGGGGCATCGCGCGGAAAGCGAGATCGGCGCCTGCAACGTCTACCGGTTCGACCCGGCGAGCGGCGCGCTCGGCGTGGTCGCCAGCGATTACGAGCGGCCCAACGGGCTGGCCTTCAGCCCCGACGAACAGAAGCTCTACATCGCCGATACCGGCATCACCCACCGGGCGGATGGCCCGCATCATATCCGGGTGCACGACGTGATCGACGGCGCGCGACTCGGGCCGGGGAAGGTTTTCGCGGAAATCGCGAACGGCTTCGCCGACGGGTTCCGCCTCGACGAGCACGGCAATGTCTGGTCGAGCTGCGGCACCGCCAACGGCGTCGCCGTCTTCGCGCCGGACGGAACCCCGCTGGGCAAGATCGACCTGCCGGAAGCGACCAGCAACCTCGTCTTCGGCGGGCCGAACCGCAACCGGCTGTTCATGACCGCGACCAGCTCGGTCTATTCGCTCTATGTCGCGGTGCGGGGCAACAAGACGGTGTAAGGGGCGCGATTCTGATTGTCAGCGCCCGTTATTGATTGTATAAAACCGATAATAAACTGACTGTAATAAAATCCTGGGAGGACAAGATGGACTTCGATCAAACGGATTCCGGCGCTGCCGGCGCGATTGACCTGACGGGTGCGACCCGCCGCACGCTGCTCACCGGGCTTGCCGGCGGGCTCGGGCTGGCCGCCCTGCCCCGCTTCGGGCTGGCCAACAACCGCAAGCTCAAGATCGCCCTGTCGAACTCGTATATCGGCAACGAGTGGCGCATCGAGATGGTCAACCTCTTCAAGGCGGCGCTGCAAATGGAGCCGTACAAGAGCGAGATCGACGGATCGTATTTCAGCTCGGGCAACAACATCTCGCAGGAAAGCCAGCAGATTTCCGGCATGATCGCCGAGCGCGTCGATGCGATCCTGGTCGACGCCGCCTCGCCGACCGGGCTCAACGGCATTCTCCAGCAGGCGCATGCGCGGGGGATTCTTGTTGTCTCGTTCGACAACATCGTCACCACGCCGAGCGCGATCAAGGTGAACACCGACCAGGTGAAATTCGGCGCCACCCTCGCCGAATGGCTGGCGAAGAAGATCGGCGGCAAGGGCAATGTCATCATGGTGACCGGCGTGGCCGGCACCGGGGTGAACGAGGACCGCAACCGCGGCGCCGAAGAGGTCTGGAAGAAATATCCCGGCATCAAGATCGTCAGCCGTTTCGCCGGCGACTGGGCGTCCTCCACCGCGGAGAAGAACACTGCATCGGTGCTGCCCTCGCTGCCCAAGATCGACGGCATCTGGTGCCAGGGCGGCACGGATGGCGTGCTCAAGGCCTTCATCGCCGCGAACCGGCCGCTGCCGCCCACCGCCGGGGAGGCGGAAAACGGTTTCCGCAAGTTCATGACCGGCTATATGGGCCACAAGGTGGAGGGGCTTTCGGTCGGCCAGCCGCCCTATCTCGTGCTGATCGCGCTGGAACTCGCGCGGCGCATCCTCAACAAGTCGTATCCGCGCAAGGACATCACCATCCCCTTCCCCTTCGTCACCAACGCCACGGTGAAGGTGGGCGAGACGGTGTTCCCGAACCTGCCTGACAGTTTCTTCACCGACTTCACCGATAGCGGGCCGCACGCGACGCTCAAGATCTGTGTCGATGCAGCACTGCACGGCACACCCTGCGGCGGTTCCCTGACCGTGCATCTGCCCAAGGCCTGACCCGGCCATGACCGCACCCGCCATCGCGGCGCGCGGGGTCAGCAAGTCGTTCGGCGGCGTCAAGGCCCTCACGGGGGCCTCGATCGCCGTCGCGCGCGGCAGCGTTCACGCGCTGGTGGGCGAGAACGGCGCCGGCAAATCGACCCTGATCAAGATCCTCGGCGGCCGCATCGCCGCCGATGAGGGGAGCGTGGAAACCGCCGGGCCGAGCCTGCGCATCGGCACCGTGTTCCAGGAACTCACACTGCTGCCCTACATGACGGTGGCCGAAAACCTGCTGCTCGGCCGCGAGCCGCGCGGCCGGCTCGGCCTGATCGACCGCGCCGCGATGCCGCGCCTCGCCGAGGCCGAACTCGCCGGTCTCGGCATCACCCATATCGATCCGCGCGCGCTGGCGGCGGACATATCGCTCGCCGAACGGCAGATCATCGAGATCGCGCGGGTGATCATGGCGCGCCCGCAGGTATTGCTGCTCGACGAGGCGACATCCGCGCTGGTCGAGCGCGAGGTGGCCTGGCTGTTCGGCCAGATCCGCGCGCTGCGGGATGCGGGCGTGGCGATCGTGTTCACCTCGCACCGCTGGGGCGAGATCACCAGCATCGCCGACGAGATCACCATTTTCCGCAACGGCAGCGATGTCGGCACCTTCACCACGATCGGCGAGGACGAGGCGATCACGCTGATGACGGGGCAGGCGCTGGAGACGATCTTTCCCGCCCGCTTCGCGCCCTCATCCGGCCCCGTGCTGCTCTCGCTGCGCGGCGCGCGCGCGGAGGGAACCGCGCCGCTCGACCTCGACCTGCGCGCGGGCGAGATTCTCGGCATTGGCGGGCTCGCCGGGCACGGCCACCGCGCCCTGTTCTTCGGCCTGTTCGGCGCTCCGGGTTTTCGCGAGGGGCGGATCGAGCGCGAAGGACGGCCGGTCCGCATCACGGCGCCCTGGGACGCGATCCGCGCCGGCATCGCCCTGGTGCCGGAAGACCGCAAGAGCGAGGGGCTGTTCCTGCCGCTTTCCGTGCGGGACAATTTCACCCTGCCGATTCTGCGCCAGCTCTCGCGCTTCGGCATCTTGCGGCTCGGCGCCGAGCACGCGACGGTGGCGGAAAGCATCCGGCGGCTGGCCGTGCGCACGCCCTCGGCGCAGCAGCCGGTCGGCGCGCTCTCCGGCGGCAACCAGCAGAAGGTGCTGCTCGGCCGCTGGCTGCTGACGCGCTCGCGCATCCTGCTGCTCTACGATGTGACCCGCGGCGTCGACGTCGCGACCAAGCACGAGATCTACGAGCTGATCGCCGGCCTCGCCCGCGAGGGCTACGCGATCCTGTTCTATTCGTCGGACGCGGAGGAACTCGCCCATCTGTGCCACCGGGTGAAGGTGATGCGGCGGGGCGCCTTCGTCGCCGAACTGCCGGCCGATGCGCTGTCCGCCGAGGCGATCGTCGCCGCCGCGATGCGCGAGAGCGGCCAGACGGAGACTCCCCATGCAGCCTGACGCCGCAGCACTGCCACGCGGCAGCCGGCTTGGCCACGCGATCGGGCAGAATATCGGCCTGATCCTCGCCGGCGCGATCCTTGCCCTGGCGGTCGCCGGGTTCCTGCTGGTCTACAGCATCGAGCAGCACCGGCTGCCGGGCAATTTCGAGCTGACCTCGACGGTGAACAACGCCATTCCGCTGGTCTTCGCCGCCGTGGGCCAGAGCTTCGTCGTGCTCACCCGCGGCATCGACCTCTCGGTCGGCGGGGTGGTCGATCTCGCCAACGCGCTGGCGGCGGTGACCATGGGCAAGTCGCTCGGCGGCGCGCTGCTGTGGTCGGCCGTCATTCTCGCGGTGGGGGCGGCCTGCGGCCTCGTGAACGGGTTGCTGGTGGCGTTCGGCCGGTTGCAGCCGATCGTGGTGACGCTGGCGACGCTGTCGATCTACCAGGGTCTCGCGATCCGCGTGCTGCCGGCGCCGGGCGGCGCCATTCCGCCGGCCTACACCAATCTGCTGGTC
Organism: Acidocella sp. C78; assembly: GCF_907164655.1. Taxonomy (NCBI): domain Bacteria; kingdom Pseudomonadati; phylum Pseudomonadota; class Alphaproteobacteria; order Acetobacterales; family Acidocellaceae; genus Acidocella; species Acidocella sp. C78. The sequence goes on along the minus strand of NZ_CAJQZK010000017.1, from coordinate 62,865 downwards.
AACCCGAACGCGCCCTGGGCACTCGTCTATATCGGCCTTCTCGTGCTGGCCTGGGCGGGGTTCCGGCGCTCGCGCACGGGTGTCGATCTCTACGCGATCGGCAATGACGAGGCCTCGGCCCGCGCGCTCGGGGTCAACGTGCTGCGCACCAAGATCATCGCCTACATGCTGGATGGGGCGCTGGCGGCCGCGGCAGGGCTGTTTCTCGCCGCATCGGCCACGGCGGGCGACGCGACCACGGGCAACAGCTACACGCTGACTTCCATCGTCGCGGTCGTGCTCGGCGGGGTCTCGCTCTTCGGCGGCCGTGGCTCGGCGGCCGGCGCGATTGCGGGGGCCTTCATCACCACGCTGATCGTCAACATCCTGTTCTTCAGCCACGTCAACCCACTCTATCAGTCGTTCTACGAAGGGGTGTTCCTGATCGTGGCGGTTGTGCTCGGCGGCGCCATCGGTGGCGCGATCAGGAGGCGGCGATGAGAACGCTCACGGTCGATACACGGCGAATCCTTTACGCGATTGCCGCCGCGATCGGGCTTTTCGTGGTTGGCGAGATGGCGCATCCGGGCTTTCTGTCCGGCCCCAGCGTGGCCTCGATCCTGGTGATCGCCTCGTTCGTCGGCCTCGTGGCGGCGGGGCAGTGCTTCGTCATCCTGATCGGCGGGATCGACCTTTCGGTGCCCTGGGTGATGAACGCCGCGGCGATCCTGCTCACCACCACCTCGCTCGGCAAGAACACGGGCGCGCCGGAAGCGATCGCCGCAGCCCTTGGCATGGGGGTGGCGGTGGGGGTGGCCAATGGCATCGGCATCGCGCTGTTCGGCATTCCCGCGGTGGTGATGACGCTGGCGGCGAACGGCATCGTCGAGGGGCTGACACTCGGGCTGAGCGGCGGTTTCACCTGCTCCTCCTGCTCATCCTACGCGCCGCCGCTGATCCAGACGCTGGCGCATGGCAGCCTGCTCGGCATTCCCGATGCGCTCTGGCTCTGGGCGTTCGTGACCGCGCTGGTCAGCGGCGCACTCGCGGTGACGCGGTTCGGGCGGGCGACCTACGCGCTCGGCACCAATCCGCTCGCCGCCACGCTGGCCGGGATCGACGCCCGGCGGATGACGATCCTGCTCTATGCCCTTTGCGGCGGCTTCGCCGCTCTCGGCGGGATCATGCTGGTCGGCTTCGGCGGGCAGGCTTCGCTCGGGCTCGGCGATCCCTATCTGTTCACCTCGATCGCCGCGGTGGTGATCGGCGGGGTGAACATCCTTGGCGGGCGCGGCAACTATCTCGGCGTCGCCGCCGGGGCCGTGAGCCTGACCGTGCTGGTCTCGGTGCTGCTCGCGCTATCGATGCCCGACTACGTGCGCAGCATCGCCTATGGCGTCGTCATCCTGGCGCTGCTGCTCGCCTATGGGCGGGAGAACGAACGATGACCACGTGGCAGCCGGCCGAGCGCTACCCCGATCCGGCGATCCATGTGCTCAGCCCGTCCTTCGCGCGCTACCGCCTGTTCAACGCGGCGGTGGAGCGGCTGGCCGATGGCTGCCGCTGGGCGGAAGGGCCGGTCTGGTTCGGCGACGGGCGCTTCCTGCTGTGGAGCGACATTCCGAACGACCGGATGCTGCGCTGGGACGAAACCGATGGGCGCGTCAGCGTGTTCCGCCAGCCGGCCGGCCATGCCAACGGCAACACCAGGGACCGCCAGGGGCGGCTCATCACCTGCGAGCATGGCGGTCGGCGGGTTGTCCGTACGGAAACCGATGGCGGCATCACGGTGCTGGCTGACGGGTTCGGCGGGCGAAGGCTGAATTCGCCGAACGACGTTGTGGTGAAGTCCGACGGCAGCATCTGGTTCACCGACCCGCCCTTCGGCATTTCCGGGTGGTATGAGGGGCATCGGGCTGACGCCGAACTGCCGCCGGCGATCTACCGGATCGATCCGGCGAGCGGCGCAGTCGCCATGGTGGCGGACGATATCGCGGGGCCGAACGGGCTGGCCTTCTCGCCGGATGAGAGCCGGCTCTACGTGGTCGCCTCGCGGGCCGAACCGCACCGGGCGATCCATGTGTTCGATGTGGTGGATGGAAGCCGCCTGACCAACAACCGGCGGCTGATCGATGCCGGACCTGGCGGCACGCCGGACGGTTTCCGCGTCGATATCGATGGGAATCTGTGGTGCGGCTGGGGCATGGGCGCGGCGGAGCTGGACGGGGTGATGGTGTTCGACCCCGGTGGAACGCCGATCGGCCGCATCGCCCTGCCCGAGCGCTGCGCCAATGTCTGCTTCGGCGGCCGTCACCGCAACCGGTTGTTCATGGCGGCGAGCCGGAGTCTCTATGCACTTTACGTTAACACCCAGGGTGTGCGCGGAGGGTGATCTGCCGCTTTCCTGGCTGCGAGCCATTGTTCTGAACAGAGACCCGGCGGGAGACTGTCTCCCGCCGGGGCGAATTGAGGCGGTTCGTTCAGAAGTCTTCCCAATTATCCTCGCCGGCGGTTTCCATCTGTGCTTCGCGGAGCGGCGCCGGCTTCACGGGGCGGGTGGCAGTCTGCGCCGGGCGGATGGGGGCCGCTCGGGACGCGGCCGGCCGGGCGCTTGTCGCCGGGCGGGGCATTGCCGGCTCGTGCGCGACCGCCCCGAGATCGAACCGCGCCATCAGGCCGGAAAGCTGCTCCGCTTCCCGTGCCAGGCTATGGCTCGCCGCCGTCGACTCCTCGACCATCGCCGCGTTCTGCTGCGTCGTCTGATCCATCTGACCAACGGCCGTGTTCACCTGCACCAGCCCGGTCGACTGCTCCTGGGCGGATGCGGCGATTTCCGCCACCACGCCGTTGATCTCGCCGATCTGCCCGACAATGCGCTCAAGAGCGCGACCGGTCTGGCCGACAAGATCGACACCCGCCACAACCTGCTGGTTCGAGGCGGAAATCAGCGTCTTGATTTCCTTCGCCGCGTCCGCTGAACGCTGCGCGAGCGCGCGAACCTCGGAGGCAACAACGGCAAAGCCACGTCCGGCGTCACCAGCCCGGGCGGCCTCGACCCCGGCATTGAGCGCGAGGAGGTTGGTCTGGAACGCGATCTCATCGATGACCCCGATGATGCTGCCGATCTGCTTGGATGACGCCTCGATCTCACCCATCGCCGCCACGGCCTGGGACACGACGGCACCGCCGCGTTCGGCATCGCCCTGCGCAGCGCCGACCACGTTGCGGGCATGCACCGCCGCATCGGCGGTCCGCCGCACGGTTGCTGTGATTTCCTCAAGCGCGGCGGCGGTTTCCTCGAGTGTTGCGGCCTGCTGCTCGGTGCGGCGGGACAGATCGTCCGCCGCCGCGGAGATTTCCGAAGCGCCCGACCTGATCGCCGTGGCGTTCGCAGCGACAACCCCCATTGCCTCCTGCAGCCGATCGAGAGCCGCGTTGAAATCATTGCGCAGACGGTCGTAATCGTCGCCGAATGCCTCGGTCAGCCGGTAGGTGAGATGCCCGGCCGCAAGTTCCTCAAGGCCACCGGCAACGGCATCGAGCACATGGGCGAGCTGGCTTGCGGCCGCCTCGCGCCGGGCCTCGGCCTCCAGCCGCTCGGCCTCGCGCGTGCGGGCGAGATGGGCGGCTTCGGCCTCCAGTTGGGCCTTCTCGATGCCCGCGGACTTGAACACCTCGACCGCCCGCGCCATGCCGCCGATCTCGTCCTTGCGGTCGGTGAAGGGGATGGGTGTCTCGAACTCGCCGCGGGAAAGCTGGGTCATGGCGGAGGTGATCGCGCGCAGCGTGTTGTTGACGTTGCGCTGCATCAGATACATCGCGATGAGGAAGAGCGCGAAGAGCGGCACGAAGACCAGGGAGAAGCGCGACACACCCTTCCAGAGCTGGGCATCGATATCGTCGACATAGGCGCCGGTGCCGATATACCAGCCCCAGCCGGGCACCTGTCCCATGAAGGAGATTTTCGGCTGCGGCTTGGACGAGCCGGCTTTCGGCATGAAGTAATGGGCAAAGGCCGGATGGCCGGCGCGGATCGAATTGATCATCACCCGATCGGTGTAGTTGCCGAACATGTCCTTGGCGTCGTAGCGGTTGGTGCCGATCAGCGCCTTGTTGACGTGCTGCAGCCCGATCCCTTTCGCACTGTCGACGAAATAATAGTTGCCGTGATCGAAGCGGGCGGCGCCGAGGGCCTTGAGCGCGAGGGACTTGGCCTGCGGCTGCGGCATCGTTCCCTTCTCCGCCATGCCCACGAACCCGCCGGTAATGTGCACGGCGTCACTTACCAGGGCGCGAAGTTCGGATTTACGCGACTGCACCTCGATCTGATAGGACGCCAGCAGCCCGAGAGCGATGGCGACCAGTGTCATCACGACGCCGAACGCACCGAGCGCGGCAAACTGGTGACGAATTGAAAGCTTGTTCAGCACGATATGTCTCCGGTTCAACCTTCCCGGACTGCATGACAGAGTTTAGTTAAAAAAAAGTGTTTTGATGTTGAATCGGAGCGGATGTCCCGCGCGGTGCGATGGCCGGCATACGGGATATCACCCATCCGGATAATGTTCAGGAGGACGACTCCTTTAGACCGATGAAACCGTCAGGAAATTATCCAAATATAGTAAACAAATACTTTATATAAGCCTCAATACAACTTAATAGAAATAGTCTTAATACATTCTGCAATATTATCCGGCATCATCGTTGATAGCATCCCCGCGATCCACCCGGTGGGGAGGCCATGCGACACACCGCTCTGTACGGAAATGCGATCCGGCCGATTGAACCTGCGCCTGCACGCCAGCCTCGCGCTGCGGCCAGCGTCCCCCCCGGCGCCTGCGCCGGCGCCGAGCGGATCATGGTCGGGCAATCGCCGGCGATGTGCCGGTTGTTCGAGCTGATCCGCCGGTTCGCCCCGGTCGACGCCCCGGTGCTGATCACCGGGGAAACCGGCACCGGAAAGGAACTCGCCGCCCGCGCCCTGCACGACCGCTCGAACGCCCGCGATGGCCGGTTCGTCGCCATCAACTGCGCCGCGCTGCCCGCCGGGCTGATCGCCTCGGAACTTTTCGGCTACGAGAAAGGCGCCTTCACCGGCGCCACGGCGCGGCGGATCGGTCTGGTCGAGATGGCGGCGGGCGGATCGCTCTTTCTCGACGAGATCGGCGACCTGCCGATGGACCTGCAAGGGCATCTGCTGCGATTCCTGCAGGAGGGGCAGATTTTCCGCCTCGGCGGGCGCGAGCCGGTAAGCGTGCGCACCCGCGTCATCGCCGCCACTCATGTCGATCTGCGGCGAGCCATCGGCGAGGGCCGGTTTCGCGAAGACCTGTTCTATCGGCTCAATGTGCTGCAGCTCGAGATGCCGCCGCTGCGCGAGCGGGACGGCGATATCGAACTGCTCGCCATGGTCGTGCTGCGGGCGGCCGCGCGCGATCTGGGGCTGGCGGTGGACGGGTTCTCGGCCGGGGCGATGGCCGCGCTCTGCCGCCATGACTGGCCGGGCAATGTGCGCGAACTCGTCTCGACGGTGCGGCGGGCCGCGGTGATGGCGAGCGGGCGGACGATCGGGGAAGCGGACCTCGCATTGCCCGCCGCGCGCGAAGCCCGGCACCGGCGGGCCACGACCGGCTCGCACGGGATGGTCGATCCCGAGGCGGTGCGCGCCGCCCTCGCCCGCTGCGGCCAGAACCGCGCCCGCGCCGCCCGCGAACTCGGCATCGCCCGCATAACACTCTACCGCGCGCTGCAACGCATGGCGGCGACCGGCCACACGGAGGAGACCAGCGATGAACCTTGACCCGACACGGCCGCACCGCGTGGCGGCGGCGCTGTTTGCCGCCGGACTGGCCTTGCCCGCCGCCGCAGCACAACCCGGCGCCGGGACGAACGCGGGCACGAACGCGGGCACGAACGCGGGCGCCACCGCAGACAACACGCCGGCGGAGAGCAATGGCGCGGCGCTCGAGGGGCTGCGCGCCAGCGTCGCCCGTGCCGAGGCCAGGTTGCGGCACACGCGGCACGAGCTCGACCGCGCGCGTGCCGAACTCGACCGCCAGGGCGCCCTGCTCGACGAGGCCATGCGCCGGCTCCGCGCGGCCGGGCCGGGGCCGACCAGCGCGGCGCAGAACCAGGCGGCGGCGCCCGCCGCCGACGCACCAGCCACGGACGGCGCGCCACCATCCCCGAGCAGACCGCGGCGCCGATCACGGAAACGAAACCGCCGGAACGGCGGGAGGCGCGCGTGCTGCAGACCTCGCCGCTGCAATCGGTCGGCGGCGTGCTCACGCCCCGCGGCACGCTGGTGATCGATCCCTCGCTCGAATACGATTATTCGGCCGACGACCAGCTGAGCCTGAACGGGTTCACCATCCTGCCCGGGATCACCTTCGGCCAGCTCCTGCTCGCACGGGTGCGGCAAAGCATGGTGACACCGGCACTGACGCTGCGCTACGGCCTGACCGACCGGCTGGAACTGAGTGCAAGAGTGCCGTTCGTCTACGCGTATCAGGAGACCGTTACCCAATCGATCCTGCAACAGAGCGGCGGCGGCACCACTGTCGGGGTTCTGGCGCCGAGCGCCCATGGGGCCAGTATCGGCGACATCCAGTTCGGCGCCAGCTACCAGTTCAATGCCGGCGGCGGTGGCGTGCCGATCGTGGTGGGCAACCTGATCTACAAGACCGCAACCGGCACCAGCCCGTTCTCGGTCCCGGTCTACACCACCGCCGATCCGAATGGCGGCATCATATCCGGCATTCAGAAAAAAGTGCCGACCGGCACCGGGTTCGCCGCGCTGGAGCCGAGCATAACACTGCTCTACCCGACCGCACCGGGAATCCTGTTCGCCAATCTTCTCTACATCCACAATTTCGGCCGGACGGTCGACGTGCAGGACCCCGGCGGCGGCCCGGCGGTGGCCGCCGACGCCAAGCCCGGCGATGCGGTGGCGGCGACGTTCGGCATCGGCTTCGCCCTCAACGACGAGACGACCTTCACGCTCAGCTACCAGCAGGAGCATGTGTTCGGCGCGACGTTCAACCATGTGGCGGTGAAGGGATCGGCCTATGATTTCGGCACCTTCAATTTCGGCATCGGCTACCAGATCTCGAAATCGACGACGATCAATCTCGGGGTGGGCATCGGCGCGGGGCCGAATGCACCGGTCGCCAAGGTGCTGGTCGATATCCCGATCCGCTTCTGAGGCGGCGGAGATGTATCGGTGTCCGGCGTTTCCTGGAGCGTTTCATGGAACAGCCGAGTCTCCTCCGGCGAAAGTCGAAAATTCCATATCTATCAATATCTTGATCGCAAAAACCGGACTGGCACGGCGGTTGCACAACATTGACCATGCAGGTGCGGACCGGCCCGCCGGACCCGGACCTGCAAGAGCCGCGGCGCAATGCGACCCGGCCCGCGCAACCCGAACCTCAGGAGTGACCCATGCGGATTTCCCTTGTTCTCTCGAGCGCCTCGGCCCTGGTTCTTGGCCTTGCCGTGGCCCATGCGACGCCGCCCGCGCCGCCCACGACCAACAGCCACCCGAGCGCAAGCTCGCAGGGCCCTGGCACCAATGCCAGCGCCGCCGGCCGCTCCTCGGCCTCCTCGTCGAGCACCAGCACGTCGCAGTCCTGGACATCGACGCCGACCACCAACTCGAACAACACGACCAACATGGCGGCGGCGGCGGCCGGCGGTGTCGCGGCGAACAACCACAGCCTCGCGATCAGCGCGTCGCTGTCGAACTTCGCCAACGACTACAAGACGATCTCCGACTATCATCTCGCCACCGCGACGACGAACGGCACGGTCTATGGCGGCGCCGGCCTCAGCGCGAGCGGGCCGAACAACATGAACTGGAAGAAGGGTCGCGGGGCCAAGAGCGCATCGGGACCGATGGTCTCCATGGGCGCCTCGCTCAACAACGTGGCGAACGGCACCGGCATCGTGACGGCGCAGGTGAATGCGGGCGTGAACGCGCTGCAGCAGAATACCGTCTCGCTGTCCTCGGTGGTGTCGGGCAGCAGCAGCACCTCCGTGTTCCACTGATCGCCCGGCGATCACGCAGATCGGACCGCTCGCGGTCCGGAACGGAACCGCCATGGTCCGGCCCGTCCGGGCCATGGCTTTCGGGAGAGAGGGCGATGGACAGGCTTGATGAGCAGGCGGCCGGAACGGCGCGCCGGCGCAGCTCCCGGATCGGGCATGCGCTGGCCATGGCGGCAATTGCCCTGATCGCCGGCGCGGCAGGGCCCGCACGGGCCGGCACGGCGGGCCCAGGCGCGCCGGACCAGGCGCTGAGCCGCGCATTGCAGGGCAGCGAACTGCACGGCGCAGCACTCGGCCGGCTACGCGGCAGCGGAATCGTGATCCAGGACGCCAATACCAACGGCACCATCAGCGGCGCGAGCGTGGGGCACGGCAGCGTGACCGGCCCGGTCAGCGCCAGCAACGCGATCAACGGCAATGCCGGAATCACCACGGTCTTCCAGAACAGCGGCAACAACGCGCTGATCCAGAACTCGATGACCATCAACGTGACACTGCACTGAAGACAGCCGCGCCGCCGCAGGCAACCGGGACGGCGCGACCGGCGGAAAGGACGACGATGAGCGGGACACAAAGGCACGAGAGGCGGCATCCGGGCGGAATCCCGTGGCGGCGCGCGCTGCTGGCGTTGTTCGGCATCGCCTGCCTCGCGGGCAGGCCGGCGCTCGGCGGCGGCATCCCGGTCAACGGGCTGAGCCTCGGGGCCGGCAGCGTCCGCGTGCCGGTCGAGAGTTTCCAGGCGATGCGGTTCGCGCAGACGATCCACCAGGCCTACGATTTCTCCTGCGGCTCGGCGGCGCTCGCCACCCTGCTGACCTACAGCTATCACCGCAACGTAACGGAGAAGCAGGTCTTTCTCAGCATGATCCGGCACGGCAACCGCCAGGCGATCGAGCGATACGGCTTCTCCCTGCTCGACATGAAGACCTATCTGGCGCGGCAGGGCATTCCCTCCGGCGGGTTCGACGCGCCGCTCTCCCGGCTGGCCGGGCTGCACGTTCCGGCGATCGTGCTGATCAACGACCATGGCTATCGCCATTTCGTCGTGCTGCGCAGCATCGGGGCGGGGCGGGTGCTGCTGTCGGACCCGGCGGTCGGGTTGCGCTCGGAGAGCGTGGCGCGGTTCCGCCGGCAGTGGAGCGGCGTGTTTTTCCTCATCATGAGCGAGGCGGCACGGGCGCAGCGGAGCTTCGAGAACCCGCACCTGTGGCGCGGCAGCCCGCCGGCCCCGACCGACATCGCGCGCTACGCGCTCGGCCTCGCCCGGCTGCAGGAGGTGACAATCCCGATCGCGAACCGGTTCTAGTGTCCCGAACCTGAAATCCTCCGGATTTCAGATTCAAAGTGGACACTAGGAAAATCAATCAATCAGTGTCCTGTTCCTGAAATTCCCCCACGAATTTCAGGGACAAGACACTAGAGCATCATCCGATCAGGTGGATCGGAAACTGCTCTGGCGTCCTGCCCGGAAAGCCCGGCGCGCAGGACGGATCTTGAAAGGAGCCAGATGATGAGACGACTTTGCTCGAGTCCTCGCGCGCTGCTCGGCGGCGGGCTGCTTTGCACCCTGCTGGCAGGCAACCCCGCCATCGCGAGCGCGGCGGCGCCGGCCCTGGCCGGCAATTTCGGCGCCCTGCTGAGCGATGCGCAACTGAGCGATGCGCGGCTCGGCGGAATCCGTGGCGGGTTCGATGTCACGCCTCAGCTGACGGTGGACTTTGCCTATCAGCAGGTGACCAGCGTGAACGGCACGGTGATCGCGGCCATCGCCGTGCCGCAGATCCAGCTCACCTTCGGCGGCGCGGGCGGGCCGCAGCCGGCCAGCGTCATCGCCAGCGCCGCACCCGCGACATCGTCGTTGACGGCGCAGCCTCGGCCGGTGACGGTGACAACGCCATCGCCGGCCGGGCCGGCACTGCTCGCCGGGGTCGCCCACTACGGCGGGGCAAGCGTGGCGACGAGCCTGACCTCCGGCGGGCTGGCGACGGTGATCGCCAATACCGCGAGCAATACGCTGATCCAGAACCAGATCGCGGTGGATGTCGGCACCACCGGCATGCCGGCGCTGCTGTCCACCCAGGCGCACGCGATGATGATTTCACAGGCGATGACCGATGCGAACCGCCGGATGCGTTAGCCTGATCCGCACCGCGGCGCTGCTGGCCGGCCTCGCGGCAACGCTGTGGCAGCCCGGCGCCGCACGCGCCGCCGCGCCCGCGGCGCCGGACGGAAAGCTGGCCGGATTGCGCCTCATCGCCCTGCCGGATGCGGCGCTTGCCCGGGCCACCGGCGAGGGGTTCGCAGCGCCGGCGATCGCGATCCGGTTGCCGGATCGCGGGCGGGTCACGCTATGGGACGAACTCGTGGCGCGGCCCGGCGATGCGGGACTGCCGTCCGGCCTGGTGACGGTGACTGTCAACAGCCGGTAGGGTAGCTCAGACCGGGTCCCAGCAGAACACGTCGCCGCTGAGATCGAGCGGCGTCAGCGCCCCGCGCAAGGCGGGGAAGGCATGATCTCGGATCAGCTCCGGCGTCCAGCCGCCGTTGCGCTGCACCGAACGGGCGGGGCGGCTCTGGTCCATCACGAAAATCTCGTTACGACGGATCGCGAAAATCTGACCCGTGACGTCACCTGAAGCCGCCGAGGCCAGAAAGACCACGAGGGGCACGTTATGGTTGGGGTCGATCTGCTGCAGCCGGGAGACCCGGATCTGTTCCGCTCCCTCGTCCGCGCCGGGCCGGGGCGTGCCGGTCATCCGCGTCCAGGCGCAGGGGGCGACGCAGTTCGAGCGGACATTGTAGCGCCGCATGTCGATCGCGATCGAGCGCGACAGGCCGACGATGCCGAGCTTGGCCGCGGCGTAGTTCGCCTGTGCCTCGCCGCCGATCAGGGCGGATGCGCCGGTCATGTGCACGAAGACACCGGATTGCTGGCGGCGGAACTGCGCGGCGGCGGCGCGGCTGACGAAGAAACTGCCGTTGAGATGCACGCCGATGACCGATAGCCAGTCTTCCGGCATCATTTCGTGAAAGGCGGCGTTGCGCAGGATGCCGGCATTGTTCACGACGATGTCGATCCGCCCGAAGGCGTCCAGAGCGGTCTCGACGATGCGGCAGGCGGAATCCCAGCGGCTGACGGTTTCGCCGCAAACCACGGCGCGGCCGCCGCCAGCCTCGATGATCATCCGCGTCTGCTCGGCGGGAATCGGCGAGCCACCCTCGCCGCCGACCGAAACGCCGATATCCACGATCACCACCGCAGCGCCGGCGGCGGCCATGCCGGCGGCGACGGCGCGGCCGATGCCGCTGCCCGCCCCGGTCACGATGGCCACCTTGCCATCGAGCATCGGCGGGCCCTGGCTCATCGGCCGCCGCCAGCGCGTCGCGGGCAGGCAAGCCGGATCATGCCGCCGCCCCCGGCGCCGCGAAGCGGGCTCGGCCATGATCGACCACGACCAGATCGCGCTCCGCCACCCGGGCGCGGAAGGCGCCGTCGCGCCAGATTTCGGTGCGGATCGTCTCGCCCGGCAGGACCGGGGCGGTGAAACGGAGCGACAGCCCGCGAAATCTTGTTTCGTCGTAATCGCCCAGAACGCGGAGCAGGGCGTGCGCGACCACGCCGAGCGTGCAGAGCCCGTGCAGGATCGGCCGTTCGAAGCCGGCGGCGGCGGCCATCTCGGGGTCGGCATGCAGCGGGTTGTCATCGCCGTTGAGGCGGTAGAACAGCGCCTGTTCCGGCCGAGTCGGCAGGTCGACCACCGCATCCGGCGCACCTGAGGGCGGCGGCGGTGGCGGCGGCACCGGCCCGGGGTCGCCACCGAAACCGCCGTCAGCGCGCAGGAACGTGGTGCTGCGCGTGGTGGCATAGAGGGCGCCGGTGCCGGCATCGCGGAGTTGTTTTTCGGAAAACAGCAGCGCGCCGCGGCCCTTGCCCTTGTCCACCAGTCGGGTGCCCCGGGTGCGCCCGATGATCTCGCCCTCAGCGGGTAGAGGTTGGTGCTGTTCGAGCGCCTGTTCGCCATGGACGAGGCGAACGGCATCGACACCCGTGCGTGGATCGGCCAGCCAGAAGCCCGGATGCCCGAGCACCAGCGCCATCCATGGCAGAACATGCGGCCCGCGATGCGGATCGGCATAGGCGAGCTGGCGCGGATCGGTCGGGTCCTGCCCCATCCCGACCGAGAGCGCATAGAACGCCGCCTCGCGGCCGGTGATGCGCTGGCGAATTTCAGGGATCGGGAAATTCAGCAGAATTTCGGGATCGATCGTCACAAATCCTCCTGAAGTCCGCAGCAGGCCGCCAGATCCGGGCTAATCTCCCGCCGCGCGCCTCGCGGGCACCATATATGGCAACGACGCGAGTCTGCCCCCGGCATTCATCTGTTATCAATTACTTTGCGTTAGCAAAGCGAAATAGCATTCGGAGTCCGGAATGACAATCACTATGGCGAATGTCGATCGCTGAGCGTGAGGCGCGGGACGTGGGCGCCGTGGTTCATGCGGTCCGCATCCTGCGCTACCTGTCGGCCACAGCGACGCCGCGCGGCGTCGCGGCGATTGCGCGGGACACCGGGATCAGCCCGAGCAGTTGCTTCGCGATCCTGCGGACCCTCGCACGATTGCGGTTTGTCGCGTTCGATGCGGTTACCAAGACCTATGCGCCCGGGCTCGGGATCGCGGAAATCGCCGCCGGTTTCGTCGGGCTCGGGCTCGCCGAGGCGATCCGGCCGGATCTCGAACGCCTCGCACGGGACCACGGCGTTCCACTCGTGCTCTGGCGGGTGACCGAGGATGGACATCTCGTGGCGGCGGACCGTGCGCATGGCGGCGTCACGGTGCGGGTGGATATCGCCCCCGGGCTGCGGCTTCCGGCACTGCTCGGTGCCGCGGGGCGCTGCGTCGCCGCGGCGCTCGACCTGCCCCTGACCGAACTGGAACAGCGCTTCGCCCTGCTGCGCTGGCAATCGCCGCCCGACTTCGCGCAATATTGCCGCGAGGTCGCCCTGGCCCGTGCGCGCGGCTGGGCGATCGATGCCGGCAACGCCTATTCCTGCCTGCACGCGGTCGGTGCCGCCATCGTCGATCGCGCGGGGCGTCCGCGTCTTGCGCTGAGCGGCATCGGGCTCGCGGGCCAGCAGGATGGCGCGGCTCTGGAACGGCTCGGCGACGATCTGGGCCAACTCGCGGCCAGTGTCGGGGCGGTGCTGTTTCCGGCCGCCGGCGTGCCTGTGGCATCCACCGGCGAAACCGGCTAGATCGGCGGCGCCTCTTCCTTGCCGGTGTCGCCCGTGATCTCTCCCACGTTCCCCATGCCTGCCCCAATGACGGGATTTCGCGCATGAATCCCGCCGGAATCGTGCATCCGCTGGTTGCCGGGCTCGACATGACCGGCACGCTGGTCTTCGCGATGAGCGGGGCCGCGCGCGGCGTGCAGGAGCGGATGGACCTGTTCGGCGTGCTGGTGCTCGCCTATGTCACCGCGGTGTCTGGCGGCATCCTGCGCGACGTGATGATCGGCGCGGTGCCGCCGGAATCGGTCGCGAGCTGGCACAACCTGGCCATCGCGCTGGCAGGCGGCCTGTTCGTCTTCAGCTTTTTCCGGGTCTTCGCGCGGCTGTCTCATCCTGTGATGTTTTTCGACGCGATCGGGCTTGGCATGTTCGCGGTGGCGGGAACCAGGAAGGCGCTGGACTATGGGATCAACTGGCCGATGGCGGCGATTCTCGGCATGGTCAGCGCGATCGGCGGCGGCATGGTGCGCGACGTGCTGACCATGCGGGTGCCGACCGTGCTGCACGCCGATATCTACGCCGTTGCCGCCCTGGCGGGCGCGCTGGCGGTGGTGTCCGGCGCTGCTCTCGGCATCTCCCAGCCGCTCGCCGCCTGGAGCGGGCTCGCGCTCTGCGTGTTCCTGCGGATGATGGCGATCTATCGCGGCTGGCGCCTGCCCTCGGCGCGGTGATCCTTCGCGCCGGGCGGTGACGACGCTCATCCGCCATGGCGGGGATGATTATTTCATCCGGCGTCGTCATGCAGGCCATAGCCGACGAACTGGGCTATGGCCGCGTCGATCTCGGCGGTGCTGAGAATATGCGGATTGCCGAGCAGCAGCGCGTGATAATATTGCCTGGCGATGGTTTCGAGCTCGACCGCCCGCCACATCGCCTTGTCGAGGGTTTCGCCCAACACGATCATGCCGTGATTGGCGAGCAGGCAGCCCATTCGTCCCTCCAGCGCCGTCAGCGCATGATCCGAAAGCTCCTTCGTGCCGAAGGTGGCATAGGGCGCGCACCGCACATCGGCCCCGCCGAAGGCCGCGATCATGTAATGACAGGCCTCGATGTTGCGCCGGGCGATGGCCAGCGTGGTGGCGAAGGTGGGATGGCTGTGAACGATCGCGTTGACCTCGGGCCGGGCGCGCATGATGTCGAGATGGAAGCGCCATTCGGTCGAGGGTTTCCGCGTGCCCTGCCAGGCGCCGTATTCGCCCGCGATGGGCATGGCGGCGACCATGTCCGGCTCGATCAGGTGATAGGGCGTGGCCGAGGGCGAGATCAGCATCTTGCCGCCATGGCGGACGCTGATATTGCCCGCATTGCCCTGGTTGATGCCGAGCGCGTTCATCTGCCGGCAGGCGGCGATCAGGGCGCGGCGGCTTTCCTGCTCGCTGTCGCCCGGCACGCGCATCAGCCGGCCCGCCCGGCCGGGTGATGATCGCGCCAGAGCTTGCGCGCATACCAGGCAATGAAGACGACGATTGCCAAAGCGGTGAACGCGGTGAAGCCATGCATGAACGATTGCAGTCGCAGTGAGCTGTCCCAGGCGCGGCCGAGTCTGAGCCCGGCATAGGCGAGGCCCAGGCACCAGGGCAGCGAGCCGATGAAAGTGTAGAGCTGGAACGTCCAGAAATTCATCCGCGCGATCCCCGCCGGCAGGGCGATATACGTGCGCACGATCGGCAGCATCCGGCTGATCAGCACGGTCACCGCGCCGAAGCGGGCGAAAAACCGCTCGACCAGCGCGAGTTCGCCGGCATCCAGCAGGATGTACCGCCCCCAGCGCTCGACCAGCGGCCGCCCGCCGGCATAGCCGACCGCCCAGGCCAGGGTCGAGCCGAGATTGCAGCCGATCGCACCCGCCAGCGCCACCGGCCAGAGCTCGAAACGCCCGGTCGAGACCAGATAACCCGAAAACGGAAGAATGATCTCGGAGGGCAGCGGAATGCAGGCGGATTCCAGCGCCATCAGCGCCGCGACCCCGGCATAGCCGAGGTGGAGATGACCGCGGTGATGAGATGCGCGAGCGCGGCGATCAATCGGCCAATCCGGCAAACAGGGCGGTGGAGAGATAGCGCTCGCCATAGGAGGGAATGATGGCGACGATCATCTTGCCGGCGCTTTCGGGCCGCCGCGCCACCTCGACCGCCGCATGCAGCGCCGCGCCCGAGGAAATGCCGACCAGCAGGCCCTCCTCGCGCGCCGCCCGGCGGGCCATGTCCAGCGCCTGGTCGTTGGTCACGCGCACGACCTCGTCGTAAACCCCGGTGTCCAGAATGTCGGGCACGAAGCCGGCACCGATCCCCTGGATCATGTGCGGTCCCTTCTCGCCGCCGGAGAGCACCGGCGAGGTATCCGGCTCGACCGCAACGCAGCGGAACGACGGCTTGCGCTCCTTCAGCACTTGCCCGGTGCCGGTGATGGTGCCGCCGGTGCCGACGCCGGCGACCAGGATATCCGCCGCGCCATCGGTGTCGCGCCAGATTTCCTCGGCGGTGGTGCGGCGGTGGATGTCGGGGTTGGCCGGGTTCTCGAACTGCTGGGGAATGAAGTGATGGGGCCCTGAAGCGGCGATTTCGCGCGCCTTCGCGATCGCCCCGCCCATCCCCTCGGCGCCCGGCGTCAGCACAACTTCGGCACCGTAGCCGCGCAGCACCGCGCGGCGCTCCTTGCTCATCGTCTCCGGCATGGTGAGGATGCAGCGATAGCCCTTCGCCGCGCAGACCATGGCGAGGGCGATGCCGGTATTGCCCGAAGTCGGCTCGACGATCACGCTGTCCGCGTTCAGCAACCCGTCGCGCTCCGCCGCCTCGATCATGGCGACGCCGATGCGATCCTTCACCGAATTGGCGGGATTGAAGAATTCGAGCTTGGCGAGAACCGTGCCGGGCAGGCCTGCGGCGAGGCGGTTGATCCGGACCAGCGGGGTATTGCCGACCAGTTCGGTGGCGTCCTTGGCGATTCTCATGCTTTGCCTCCCTCGAAACGAAAGATCCCCGGCCGCAGCAGCGGGCCGGGGAGCTTTGTAGTGAAGAAGCGCGCGGCGCGAAAGCCGGCCGCGCCCTCGATCAGTTGCGGGTCTTGTCGACCAGCGCGCCCTTCTTGATCCAGGGCATCATGGCGCGCAGCTTCTCGCCGACCTCCTCGATCGGGTGCGCGGCGTTGGCGCGGCGCATCGCCTTGAAGTTGGTCTGGTTCACCTTGTTCTCGAGCATCCAGTCGCGGGTGAAGCGGCCCTTCTGGATATCGTCGAGCACGCGCTTCATCTCGGCCTTGGTCTCCGGCGTGATCATCCGCGGGCCGGTGACGTATTCGCCGTATTCGGCGGTGTTCGAGATCGAGTAGTTCATGTTGGCGATGCCGCCCTCATAGATGAGGTCGACGATCAGCTTCACCTCGTGCAGGCACTCGAAATAGGCCATTTCCGGCGCGTAGCCGGCCTCGACCAGCGTTTCGAACCCGGCCTTGATCAGCTCCACCAGGCCGCCGCACAGCACCGCCTGCTCGCCGAACAGGTCGGTCTCGCACTCTTCCTTGAAGGTGGTCTCGATGATGCCGGCACGGCCGCCGCCGACCGCCGAGGCGTAGGACAGCGCGATGTCGAGCGCATTGCCGGAGGGGTTCTGCGCCACCGCGACAAGGCATGGCACGCCGCCGCCGCGCTGGTATTCGCTGCGCACCGTGTGGCCGGGGCCCTTCGGCGCGATCATGAACACGTCGATATCGGCGCGCGGCTCGATCAGGTTGAAATGGATGTTGAGGCCGTGGGCGAAGGCGATCGCCGCACCCGGGCGCAGATTCGCGGCGAGGCTGTCGCGGTAGAGATCGCCCTGGCCTTCATCCGGCGTCAGGATCATCACAACGTCGGCCCAGGCCGCGGCCTCTTCCGGCGTCATCACCCGAAGCCCGGCGGCTTCGGCCTTGGCCACCGCGGCGGAGCCCTTGCGGAGTGCTACGACAAGCTCCTTCACCCCGGATTCCTTGAGGTTCAGGGCATGGGCGTGGCCCTGGCTGCCGTAGCCGACCACGGCGACCTTCTTCGCCTTGATCAGGTTCACATCGGCATCACTGTCGTAATAAACGCGCATCTCAAGCCTCCCTCGGGCGCTGGGTAACCGGTCCGGCGGATCGAATGGGGGAAAACACGCCGCTTGGCAACCACCCCGGCGCAACATGGCTGGCGTGACGCCGGCTGGCGACGCAATTTTCGGCCTGCCGCGCCCGCCCGGCCCGCATTTATCCGCGTGCCCGCCGCCTCAGCCGACGAGATGGGCGATGTCGTGCCAGGTGACGAAAACGATCAGGCAGACCAGCAGCGCGGCGCCGAATTGCAGCGCGATTTCCTGCACCCGCCGCGGCAGGGCCCGGCCGGCGGCGGCCTCGGCCGCGTAGAACAGCAGGTGGCCGCCATCCAGCACCGGGATCGGCACGAGGTTGATAAGGCCGAGATTGACCGAGAGCAGCGCCATGAAACTCAGCAGGTCGGTCAGGCCATGCGCCACCGCCTGGCCGGAGATCTGCGCGATCCTGACCGGGCCGCCGAGCTGGCTGAGCCCCTTGTGATGGTCGACCAGCTGCCAGAGCCCGTGCAGCGTCGTCACACTCGCCTGCCAAGTCACCGCCACCCCGCGGAGCAGCGCCCGCGGCGGCGAAAGGAGGCGCATCCGCACATCGGCGCCCTCGATGCCGAGCCGGCCGATCTGCCGCCCGCCTTCCGTCACGCTGCCGAGCGACAGATCAAGGCTCCGGGTCTGGCCGCCGCGCTCGTAGCTCAGCGCGATCCGGCCGCCGGGATGGGCGGCGACCATGGCGCTCAGCTGATCGAACGTCGAGATCGGCGCGCCGTTCATGCTGACAATCCGGTCGCCCTTCGCCAGCCCCGCCGCCTGCGCGGGCGAGCCGGCCAGCACCTTGCTGACCACGGGCAGCACCGTCGGCACACCGGCGGTGGCGAAGATCGCGCTGAACAGGACGATCGCGAGCAGGAAATTCGCCGCAGGCCCGGCGGCGACCACCGCCGCCCGGGCCGCCAGCGGCTTGGCGCCGAAACTGCCGGGATCGGCGGCGCCATCGGGCTCGGCGCCGAACTCCGCCCAGCCGCGCATCCGCACATAGCCGCCGAGGGGAATGGCGGAAACCTTCCAGACGGTGCCGTGGCGATCGGTGCGGGAGACCAGGGTCGGGCCGAAGCCGAGCGAGAATACCTCGACGGTCACGCCCCGCCAGCGGGCCACGAGATAATGGCCGAGCTCATGCACGGTCACCAGAACGCCTAGAACGACGATGAAGCCGAGAACGGAACGGAGAAGATCGGTCATGTCGCCTTCGTGTCTGCTGCCGCGGAACCCGCGTCACGATATGGGATTTCCCCGGTTCCGCGATAGGGGGGTCACGCCGCCCGGGTTCCCGACTTTGTCCGCAACTCGGCCTCGGCCACGGCGCGGGCCTCGGCATCGAGGGCGAGCACCGCGGCGAGATCGCCGATCGGCGGCGCGCCGAGGCGCTGCATGGTCCGCTCGACGACGGCGGCGATGTCGAGAAAGCCGATGCGCCGGCGCAGAAACGCCTCGACGGCGATTTCATTGGCGGCGTTGAGCACGGTCGAGGCGCCCTGACCGGCCTCCAGCGCCTCGCGCGCGAGGCGGAGGGCGGGAAACCGCACGGGATCGGGGGCCAGGAAATCGAGCCGGGCGGCCGCGGCAAGGTCAAGCCGGGGCGAGGAGGTCGCGAGACGCGCCGGCCAGGCCAGCGCATGGGCGATCGGGATCCGCATGTCCGGCGCGCCCATCTGGGCGAGCACCGAACCGTCGCGGTAGCAGACCATGCCATGCACGATCGACTGCGGATGCACCAGAACCTCGATCTCGTGCGGCGCGAGGGCGAAAATGCGCGCCGCCTCGATCACCTCCAGCCCCTTGTTGAACAGGGTGGCGGAATCGATCGAGATTTTCGCCCCCATCGACCAGACCGGATGCTTCAGCGCGCTCTCCGGCGTGGCCTCGGCCATCTCCGCGAGACTCGCCTCGCGGAACGGGCCGCCGGACGCGGTGAGGATGATCTTCTCCAGGGCGTCGCGGTTGCCATCGGCCAGCGACTGGAAGATGGCGTTGTGCTCGGAATCGACCGGCAGCAGCGTCGCCCCGGCGGCGGCGATCGCGGCGAGGAACACGTCGCCGGCGGAGACCAGCGCCTCCTTGTTGGCCAGGGCGATGGCGCCGCCATTGCGGGTGGCGGCAAGGGTGGGTTCGAGACCGGCGGTGCCGGTGATCGCGGCCATCGTCCAGTCCGCCGGCTCGGCGGCGGCGGCGATCACGGCGGCGCGTCCGGCCTCGGCGCGGATGCCGCTTCCGGCCAGCGCGTCGCGCAGGGCGGGAAAGGCGCTCTCATCGGCGATCACGGCGATCTCGGCGCGCAGCGCGCGGGCCTGCGCCGCGAGCAGGGCGGCATTTCGCCCGGCGATCAGGGCGCGGACCCGATACGTCGCGGGATCGGCCTGCAGCAGGTCGATGGTCTGGGTGCCGACGCTGCCGGTCGAGCCGAGAATGGTGACGGTCTTCACTGCCATGGCAGTCCCCCTCCGTGGGCGAGCAATGCGAGAGCGGCGGCCACCGGTGCGGCGGCGAGAACGCCGTCGAGCCGGTCGAACAGGCCACCATGGCCGGGAATCGTCCGGCCGGAATCCTTGACGCCAAGCCGGCGCTTGAGCGCGCTTTCCGCGAGGTCCCCGGCCTGGGCGACGGCGCTGAGCACCGCCGCCGGCAGGATGGCCGCCGGCGTGCGGGCAACCAGCAACCCGGCCAGCACGCCAACGGCAAGCCCGCCCAGCGCGCCGCTGATGGTCTTGCCCGGCGAAATCGCCGGGGCGAGCCTGGGCCCGCCGATGAGGCGACCGGCCGCATAGGCACCGATATCGGTCATCCAGACCACCACGAGCAGGAACAGGACGCCGGCAAGGCCGCGCGGCCCGGCCCGCAGCCAGACCAGCGCGAGGCCAGGCACCGCGGCATAGACGACGCCGGCAAGCAGGAAGCGCCGCCGCGCCGCCGGCGCGACGCGACGGCCAAGCCCGATCCACTCCCGCATCAGGCCGGCAAACAGCAGCGCCAGCAGCGCCACCCAGATCAGCCCGCCCCAGGCGAGCGCGCCCAACGCTACCGGCACCAGCACCGCGGCCGAGGCGGCGCGCAGGCCGAGATCGTGGAAGCGTCCGGGCGTGCCGCCGGGCGAGGGCATCGGCGATATCGCGCTCATCCGCCCGCGCCGGCCGCCGGCGGGGGGACCGGTTCGGGGCGGGCGCCGAAACGGCGTTCGCGCCGGGCATATTCGGCGATCGCCTGGCCAAGATTGGCCGCGCCGAAATCGGGCCACAACGCCTCGTCGAACACCAGCTCGGCATAGGCCGCCTGCCAGAGCAGGAAATTGGAGAGGCGCTGCTCGCCGCTGGTGCGGATCACGAGATCGGGATCGGGCATGCCGGCGGTGGCGAGGTGGGTGGCGAAAAGGGTTTCGTCGATCGCCGCCGGGTCGAGCGCGCCGGCCGCGACCGCCGCGGCGATGCGGCGCGCGGCGGTCGCGATTTCCGCGCGGGCACCATAGGACAGGGCGATGACGAGGTTGAGCTTGCGGTTGGCGGCGGTGCGCGCCTCGGCCTCGGCGAGTTCGGCCTGCAAGGAGGGGCCGAAGCGGTCGCGCTCGCCGATCACGTGAAGGCGAACGCCAGCCTCGGCGAGTTCGCGCAGCTCCGCGCGCAGATAGTGCCGAAGCAGGAAGGTGAGATCCGTGACCTCCTCGATCGGGCGCCGCCAGTTTTCCGAGGAAAAGGCGAAGAGGGTCAGCCATTCGACGCCATGGCCGATCGCCGCCTCGATGGTGCGGCGGACCGCCAGCACACCCTCGCGATGCCCTGCCGCGCGCGGCAGGCCGCGCCGCGCCGCCCAGCGCCCGTTGCCATCCATGATGATGGCGATGTGCCGCGGCGCCGGGGCTGGCCGCGCGCCCTGGAAGGGGGAGGACATAGGGGCGGCTCAGACCTGCCGGATGTCCTTTTCCTTCTCGACCAGCAGCTCGTCGATTTTCTTGATCGTCGCGTCCGTCAGCTTCTGCACGCGGTCCGCCCAGTCGCGGCCCTGGTCCTCGCCGATCTGGTGCTTCTTCTCGAAACCCTTGATCGTCTCCATGCCGTCGCGGCGCACGCCGCGCACCGCGACGCGCGCGCCCTCGGCATATTTGCCGGCGGCGCGGGCGAGTTCGTTGCGGCGCTCCTCGGTCAGCAGCGGCAGCGGCACGCGGATGATCTGCCCGTCCGGCTGCGGGTTGAGCCCGAGTCCGCAATCGCGGATGGCGGCGACGGTCGCGTTCACCATGCCGCGATCCCAGACCTGGACGGTGAGCATGCGGCTTTCCGGCACCGCCACGGTCGCCACCTGGTTGAGCGGCATCAGCGTGCCATAGGCCTCGACCTTGACCGGATCGAGCAAAGCGGGGTTGGCGCGGCCGGTGCGCAGGCCGGAGAATTCGCGCTTCAGCGTTTCCATCGCGCCGTCCATCCGGCGTTGCAGGTCGGCGAGCAGGGTATCGAGATCGGCGTCCATGGGAGGCTCCTAGCGCTGTTCCACGATGCGGGTGAACTTGCCTTCGCCCCGCATGACGCTGGCGAAGGCGCCGGGCGCGTGGATGTTGAAGACGATGATCGGCAGGTCGTTCTCGCGGGCGATGCTGATCGCGGCCGCATCCATCACCGAAAGATCGCGGGCGAGAACGTCGTG
Source organism: Acidocella sp. C78 (assembly GCF_907164655.1). Classification (NCBI taxonomy): domain Bacteria; kingdom Pseudomonadati; phylum Pseudomonadota; class Alphaproteobacteria; order Acetobacterales; family Acidocellaceae; genus Acidocella; species Acidocella sp. C78. The sequence goes on along the minus strand of NZ_CAJQZK010000017.1, from coordinate 40,796 downwards.
ATAGGTGAGTTCGGCATAGCGTTCGGCGCCGGCCACCTTGCGCGGGTCGGCGGAATAGACGCCATCGACCTGGGTGCCCTTGAGCAGCGCGTCGCACTTCATCTCGACGGCGCGCAGCGCCGCGGCGGTGTCGGTGGTGAAGAAAGGGTTGCCGGTGCCGGCGGCGAAGATCACCACGCGGCCCTTTTCCATGTGCCGCTCGGCGCGCCGGCGGATATAGGGCTCGCAGACGGCGGACATCGGGATGGCCGACTGCACGCGCGTCGCCACGCCGCGCTTTTCGAGGGCGGACTGCATGGCGAGCGCGTTCATCACGGTCGCGAGCATGCCCATGTAGTCCGCCTGGGCGCGGTCCATGCCGCCGGCGGCGCCGGAAATGCCGCGGAAGATGTTGCCGCCGCCGATGACGAGGCAGACCTCGACGCGCATGGCGACGACATCGGCGATGTCCTGGGCGATGGCGGCCACGGTATCGGTATCGAGGCCGTAATCGCGCCGTCCCATCAGGGCTTCGCCGGAAACCTTGAGCAAAACGCGCCGGTAGCGCGTGTGGTCAGTCGGGTCTTGCGGGGTCATGAGGGCGTTTCATCCGATTCCGCTGAAAGACGCAAGGCGGGAGACGTTGTGCGCGGCGCCGTCGGCATGGCGGGAGAACAGCTCGAACAGGCGGCGGGCCACCGGGCCGGGCGTGCCATCGCCAACCGCCGCGCCATCGAGCCGGACCATCGGCTTCACGTAGGAGGTGGCGCTGGTCAGAAAGATCTCGCGCGCCGCGCGCAGTTCCGCCTCGGTCAGGCCGCGTTCCTCGAAGCGGATGCCGGCGGCCTCCATCAGCGCAATCACCGCGGCGCGGGTGCAACCGGGCAGGATGTGATGGTCGAGATGGCGGGTGCGCAGCACTCCCTCGGCATCGACAGCCCAGACGGTGGTGGACGAGCCTTCGGTGACATTGCCGTCGCGGTCGATCAGGATCGCCTCGTAGGCGCCGGCCTCGCGCGCCTTCTGCTTGGCCAGGCAGTTGGGCAGCAGGTTCACGGTCTTGATGTCGACCCGGCCCCAGCGGATGTCCGGCACGGTGACGGCGGTGCCGGTCCAGGCGTCGATATCGCGCGGGAAGGCGGCGCCGTGCCGCGCCGTGATGACCAGCGCCGGCGCTGCGTCGCGCGGGAAAGCGTGGTCGCGCCGGGCGACGCCGCGGCTCACCTGCATGTAGACGATCCCCTCGCGGATGCGGTTGCGGCGCACCACCTCGCGCAGCACGGCGAGCAGGGCGGCATCCTCCATCGGTCTCGCGATGGCGAGTTCGCGCAGCGAGCGGGCGAGACGGGCGAGATGCAAATCGGTATCGATGAAGCGGCCGTCATGAACGTGGATCACTTCATAGACGCCGTCGCCGAACTGGTAGCCACGGTCCTCGACATTCACCGCGGCGTCGCGCTGGGGAACGTAGCGGCCATTGACATAGGCAATGCGACTCATGGTTCAGGTGCCTTCATGATGGTGGGGGTGGGCCGGCTCTCGCCAATCCCGAGCAGGGCAATGCCGAACAGCGCCATCAGCACGCCGATGATGATCACCAGCAGCCGTAGCCGATAGGAGACGAGATTGCTCGCCAGACCCGCATCCTTCGCCACAAGCGCGGCGGCGCGGCTGAGCCCGGCGCGGTCGGGGGCGAGGGTTGCCAGCGTCTTGCGCGCGCTCACGCCCAGCAGCGGGCGCGCGGCGGCGAGGGCCGAGGCCATCGACGCGGGGTCGCCGGAGGCGGCGGCGCGGGCGATCGCCTGCTCGGCGAGAACGCCACGCATGGCCGGAATCGGCGCCGCGAAGGTGGCGAACACGCCGATCAGCGTGATCATCAGGAAGGCGGTCAGCATCAAGCCGATCCGCTGGGCCGAAATCCGCATCCGCTCCGCCATCGTCACACTCCTTGCCGGCCCGTGCCGGTTTCCGTTCCATGCGGCCCGGCCGCCGCCGCGTCAATCGGGGCGGATCTGCGCCGCGGCGGTTGACAGGGGGCGCGGCTCTTTCCATAAGCCGCTGCAACATCCTGAACAGCTCGAGAACCGTGTCATGAAAGTCCGCAATTCACTTCGCTCTGCCAAGACCCGCGACAAGAACTGCCGCGTGGTGCGTCGGCATGGCCGGGTCTACGTGATCAACAAGAAGAACCCGCGGATGAAGGCCCGCCAGGGCTGAGCCGCCGCGCCGGTCCGCCGGCGCCACACCGCTCGAGGAACGACGCCCGGACCGCAAGGCTCCGGGTGATTTCGTTCCGTATCCCCGGCGTATGCCTGAGGATACCCTCTTTCCGTTTCGGCCTCGCGGTATTATTTCACGCGCGGGTGATGGGGAGTGAAAAGCCGTGATAGCCTTGCCGCAGCCGAAGACCGATGTGCTCGACCGGCGCGATGCCGTGCATGAGGGGCTGCGCGCCCTGCTGCCCGCCCGGGCGGTGATCACCGATCCATCCCGGCTCAAACCCTATGAAACCGATGGCCTGTCCGCCTACCGACAGATGCCGCTGGCCGTCGTCCTGCCGGAATCGACCGAGCAGGTGGCCGCGGTGCTGCGCTTCTGCCACCAGAACGGGGTGCGGGTCGTCCCGCGCGGGGCCGGAACGTCGCTCGCGGGCGGCGCGCTGCCGCTGGCCGACGCCGTGGTGGTCGGGATGATGCGGATGAACCGCATTCTCGATGTGAACTACGCCGATCGTTACGCGGTCGTGCAGGCCGGGGTGACCAATCTTGGCATCACCAAGGCCGTCGAGGCGGATGGCTTCTTCTATGCCCCCGACCCCTCCAGCCAGCTCGCCTGCATGATCGGCGGCAATATCGGCATGAATTCGGGCGGCGCGCACTGCCTGAAATATGGCGTGACCGCGAACAACGTGCTCGGCATCAAGCTGGTCACCATCGAAGGCGAAATCCTGGAACTCGGCGGCGCGCATCTGGATACCGCGGGCTATGACTGGATGGGCATCGTGATCGGCAGCGAGGGCCAGCTCGGCATCGCCACCGAAATCACCGTGCGCCTGCTGCGCGCCCCGGAAGGCACAAGGGCGATGCTCGCGGCCTTCAAATCGAACGAGATTGCCGGGCGCTGCGTCGATGCGATCATCGGCTCGGGCATCATTCCGGTGGCGCTGGAATTCATGGACCGCCCGGCGATCCACGCCTGCGAGGCCTTCGCCAAGGCCGGCTATCCGCTCGATGCCGAGGCGATGCTGATCATCGAGGTCGAAGGCTCGGTCGAGGAACAGGATTCGCTGCTCGGGCGGATCAAGGAGATCTGCGGCCGGTTCGACCCGATCAGCCTCAAGGTTTCGCAATCGGCCGAGGAATCGGCGGCGATCTGGAAGGGGCGCAAGGGCGCGTTCGGCGCGATCGGACGGATCAGCCCTGACTATCTCTGCATGGACGGCACGATCCCGACCAGCACGCTGCCCGAGGTGCTGCGCCGCATCGGCGAGATGAGCGAGCAATACGGGCTGGGCGTCGCCAACATCTTCCACGCCGGCGATGGAAACCTGCACCCTCTGATCATGTTCGACGCCAACAACCCCGAGAGCATGCACAAGGCCGAGGCCTTCGGCGCCGATATTCTCAAGCTCTGCGTCGAGGTCGGCGGCTGCCTGACCGGCGAGCATGGCGTGGGCGTCGAGAAGCGCGATCTGATGAGCGTGCAGTTCACCGAAACCGAGCTGGACCAGCAGCGCCGGGTCAAGACCGCGTTCGACGCCGGCTGGCTGCTGAACACGGCGAAGGTGTTTCCGCTCAAGCCCGGCACGGACACGGCGCCGGCGCCGATACCGCACGCGGCATGATCGCCCCCTCCGACGAAGCCGGGCTGGTCGCGGCGATCGAGGCGGCGGCGGCGGCCCGCACACCGCTGACCATCGAAGGGCTCGGCTCGAAGGCCGGTTTCGCCCGCCCGGTGCAAACGGCCGAAACCCTGTCCACCCGCAACCTCACCGGGATTCCGCTGCACGCGCCGCAGGAACTCATCGTCTCCGCCCGTGCCGGCACCACCCTGGCAGCACTCGAGGCGAAGCTGGCCGAAGCCGGCCAGCACCTGATCGCCGAGCCGCCGCATTACGCCTTTCTCGGCGCCGAAGCGCAGACGGTCGGCGGCATAATCGCCACCAACCTGTCCGGCCCGCGGCGGATCGCCTGGGGCGCGATGCGCGACCACGTGATGGGCATCCGCGCCGTCACCGGCCGGGCGGAGGTAATCCGCTCGGGCGGGCGCGTGCTGAAAACGTCACCGGACTCGATCTCTGCAAGCTGTTCACCGGCTCCTACGGCACGCTCGGCGTGATGAGCGAGGTCACGCTGAAAGTGCTCCCCGCACCGGAAGCGACCGGCACCGTGCTGCTGGCCGGGCTTGATGCGGCAACCGCCGTCAAGGCGCTGTCGGCGGCGCTCGGCTCGCCCTTCTCGGTGACTGGGGCAGCACACCTGCCACAGGCCGCGGCGGCGGCGCTGGGCCATGCACGCTCGATCACCATCGCACGGATCGAGGATTTCACCGACTCCGTTCACTACCGCATCGGCCGCCTCGCCGGGATCTGGAGCGGGTTCGGCGCGGTCGAGCAGCTCGATACCACGGCGAGCCTCGCCCTGTGGCGCGCGGTGCGCGATGCCGCGCCGCTTGCCCTGCGCGACGGCGATGCGGTCTGGCGCGTGTCCGTGCAACCCTCCGCCGGACCCGCGATTCTCGACATGGCTCGCGGCGCCGGGCTCGACGGATATCTCGACTGGGGCGGCGGCCTGGTGTTCCTGAGCGGGCCGGGAGGCGAGACGGCGCACGCCGCGATTGCCGCCGCGACGCGGCGGGCCGGCGGCGAATGGTGGCTGCTGCGCGCCCCGGACGCGCTGCGCCATCGCCCCGACGCCTTGCCGCCCGAACCCGAGGCGATGGCCGCGATCCGCCGCCGCGTCGCCGCCGCATTCGACCCGGCCGGGATTCTCAACCCCGGGCGGCTTCACGCCGCCTGAGCAGGAGCAGCGGGCGCCCGCGCCCGAGGACGAGGACACATGCAAACCAATTTCACGCCCGATCAGCTGGCCGATCCCGACATCGCGGTGGCCGACCGGATCCTGCGCTCCTGCGTGCATTGCGGCTTCTGCACCGCGACCTGCCCCACCTTCGTGACCGTCGGCGACGAGGATGACAGCCCGCGCGGCCGGATCTACATGATCAAGGACATGCTGGAGACCGGCGCGCCGGCGAGCGAGCCGGTCGCCTTCCATCTCGACCGCTGCCTGTCCTGCCTGTCCTGCATGACGACCTGCCCCTCCGGTGTCGACTACATGCACCTGATCGACCATGCCCGCACGCGCGTCGAGGAAACCTATGAACGCCCGGCCCACGACCGGGCGCTACGCAGCCTGCTCGCCGCGATCATGCCCTATCCCGCCCGCCTCCGCATGGCCCTGCGCGCCGCCTCGCTCGGGCGGCTCGGCCGCGGCCTCGTCCGTGGCGAGGGGATGCTGATGCGCCGGCTGCGCGCGATGCTCGATCTCGCCCCCGCGCAACTGCCGCCGCCGAGTCCGACCGAGCGGCCCGGCATGTTCCCCGCGACCGGCGAGCGGCGCGCCCGCGTCGCCCTGCTGGCGGGCTGCGCGCAGCAGGTGCTCGATCCCGGCATTCACGACGCGACGATCCGCCTGCTCAACCGCATGGGCGTCGAGGTCGTCGTTGCTGCCGGGGCGGGATGCTGCGGCGCTCTCACCCACCATCTCGGCCGGCATGACGAGGCGCTGGGATTTGCCCGCGCCAATGTCGCCGCCTGGACGCGGGAAATCGGCGCCGGCGGGCTGGATGCGGTGGTGACCGACACTTCCGGCTGCGGCACCGTGCTGAAGGATTACGGCTTCCTGCTCCGCGACACCCCGGAAGCGAAGGACGCCGCGCGGATTTCCGAACTCACGGTCGATATCACGGAACTGCTGCTCCGGCTCGATTACCAGCCGAGCCGGACACCGAAAACACCGCTCACCGTGGCCTATCACGCGGCCTGCTCGCTGCAGCACGGCCAGCGCGTGACCGACGCGCCGAAGACCCTGCTGCGGCGCGCCGGATTCAGCGTTGCCGAGCCAAAGGACCCGCATCTGTGCTGCGGTTCCGCCGGCACCTACAACATCCTTCAGCCGGAAATGGCCGGGCAGTTGCGCGCCCGCAAGCTCGGCACGCTGCACGCGCTGAAGCCGGACCTGATCGCCGCCGGCAATATCGGCTGCCTTACCCAGCTTGCCGGCGATGGACTGCCGACGATCCACACCGTGGAACTTCTCGACTGGATGGCCGGCGGGCCTCGCCCGGCGCGGCTGCCGCAAGGCGCCGGCGGCTGACACCAGCCCGGGCTCGCCGCGTTCATCATGTATTAGGGTCCAGCATGGCATATGCCGGACATGCGCGCTTCGGCTGAGTCTTCGGAGGAGAGGAGAGTGCCGGCGGCGTCCGCCTATGCCGGCATGGCGCTGGCGGCGGCCGCGCTCACCGTTCTCGCCTCCGCCGCGACCATCCCCGCCGTCCTGCACGGAACGCTGATCGACCCTGACAGCTACATGCGGCTGGTGCGGCTCCGCCAGGGGCTGCAGGCCGGTCATCTGCTCAATGTCGTCCGGCGCGACGATTCAGGGCAATTGCTGCTGGTCGAATGGTCGCGCCTGTTCGACGCCTGGATCGTGGCACTCGCCGCGCCACTGGCCCCGCTGATCGGCTGGCACCGCGCGTTGTTCGCGGCAGGCGTCGCCACCGGCCCGCTCTCGGCGGGCCTGCTGGCCGCCGCCCTCGGATTCGCCGCCGCGCCGCTGAGCGGGGGGCGCTGGCTCTGGGCGCCGGCGATCATCGCGCCGCTTTTGCCCGGCATTCGCAGTTTCAACGGCTTCGGCGTGGTGCATTACCATATCGCGCAGGTGGCTCTCGCCGCGCTTGCCCTCGGCTGCACGCTGCGGGCCGGCCTTGGCGCCCGCCGGATGGCCTGGGCCGCAGGGTTGAGCGGCGGTCTTGCCATCTGGCTGATGCCGGAGACGATGCCCTTCGTCATGCTGGGCTATGGCGCGCTGGGCTATGCGTGGCTGTTCCGCCCGCTCGGCGCCACTTTCGCCCGTCTCGGCGCCGGTTTCGCGGCGACCTTGTGGTTCGCGCTCTGGATCGACCCGCCACATGGCGGATGGCTGTCGCCGGAAATCGACCGGCTGTCGATCGTCTATGCCATGCTCGGGCTTGCCGTCATGGTCACGGGCGCCTGCCTTGCCGGGCTCGACCGCGAGGCGCGCGGCAAATGGCGGCTGGGCCTTGGCGTTCTCGCCGCGGGCGCCGCTTTCGCAGCGTGGCTCGCAACCTACCCGACCGTGGCCCTCGGCCCCTATGCGCTGATCCCCATGCGGGAAATGCACGCCTTCTTCGGCGGCATCATCGAAGACCAGCCGGCCACGACGCTGTCGCTGGCAGCAAGCCGCCTCGGGCCGGGATTGCTCGCATTCGCCTATGCCCTGCACCGCGCCTGGCGCTGCCGCCGCGCGCCGGACATTGCGGGGCTCTGGCTGATCTTCATGGCCGGCCTCGCCCTGGCACTCGGCCTCACTGCGCGCATGATGATTTTCCAGCAATATCCTGCCGCCTTTGCCGCGGCGCTGGCGCCCCTCGCGCTGGAGGAGATTTCGCGGCGTTTCGCCGCCCGTCCCAGCCGCGCAGCCCTGCTGCGGGTGGGGCTGGTCTGGGCCCCGGTTGTCCTGGTCTATGTGCCGGGCATGGCCGCTGCGGCGCTCGTGCCGGGAACGCCGAAGCCCGCCGCCCGCTGCTCGCTCCGGTCGGCCACAAACCTGCTGGCGCCAACGGCCGGCCGGGTCGTGCTGACCGATCCGGGTCTTGTGCCTGAACTGCTATACCGCACCAGCGCCATCGGCGTAGGATCGCTCTATCATCATGGGCTCCGCGCCTTCATGCGCGATCGCGCCGCATGGCGGACGCCGGCAGGGTCCACCGAACCGCCAGCGGTGCGGGCGACCCGGGCGGAATTCGTTCTCTTCTGCGCCGCGAAAGGCGATGATTCAGCCCTTGTGCAGGGCGCTCCGCGCGGTGCGCTGTGGCGCGGCCTGGCCGCAAACGCCCCTCCGCCATGGCTCATACGGATGGGGCAGGCAGGTGGTTACCAGCTTTACCGGGTTCGACGACGCGCCGCCCCATGATGGCTGGAAAACTGGTTCATCGCCTCTGAAAGTCACGAATGACTTTCAGAGGCGGATGCTTTGGCGCCGTCCGATCCGGATGGATCGGAACGTGCTCTAATCGACTTCCTGAGGTGGTGCGGATTCTTCCTGATCGCCATCCGGCTTCGGCAGGGCCGGCTTCGGCGCCTCCGCAATGTCAAAGGCGAGTTCGCCGTCGCGGACCGTCACCTTCACCGCGCCGCCGGTGGCGAGACGGCCAAACAGCAGCTCTTCGGCCAGCGGCTTCTTGATTTCCTCCTGGATCACGCGGGCCAGAGGCCGCGCGCCATACAGCGGGTCATAGCCGCGTTCGGCAAGGAACTCCTTCGCCGCCGAGGAAAGCTCGATGGTGACGTTGCGATCGGCGAGCTGGGCCTCCAGCTGCATCACGAACTTCTCGACGACACGGGCGACGATTTCCGGCGTCAGCCCCGAGAACGGGATGATGGCATCGAGGCGGTTGCGGAATTCGGGGGTGAAGAGCCGCTTGATCGCCTCCTCATCCTCGCCGATGCGAACCTCCCGGCCGAAGCCGATCGCGGTCTTCGCCATGTCGGCCGCACCCGCATTGGTTGTCATGATCAGGATGACGTTGCGGAAATCCACCGTCTTGCCATTGTGATCGGTCAGTTTGCCGTGGTCCATGACCTGCAACAGGATGTTGAACAGGTCCGGATGCGCCTTCTCGATCTCGTCGAGCAGCAGGACGCAGTGCGGGTGCTGGTCGATCGCGTCGGTCAGCAGGCCGCCCTGATCGAACCCGACATAGCCCGGCGGCGCGCCGATCAGGCGGGAAATCGAGTGGCGCTCCATGTATTCGGACATGTCGAACCTGGTCAGGTCGATGCCGAGCGTGGAGGCGAGCTGCCGGGCGACTTCCGTCTTGCCGACGCCGGTGGGGCCGGAGAAGAGGTAGCAACCGATCGGCTTCTCGGCGTCGCGCAGGCCGGCGCGCGCCAGCTTGATCGCGGCCGAAAGCGCCTCGATCGCCGAATCCTGCCCGAACACCATCGATTTCAGGTCGCGTTCCAGCGTGCGCAGCGTTTCCTTGTCATCGGCGGAAACCGATTTGGGCGGAATCCGCGCGATCTTCGCGACGATTTCCTCGATATCCCGCAGCGTCACCGTCTTGCGCCGCTTGTTCTCGGGCAGCAGCATGCGGGAAGCCCCGACCTCGTCGATCACGTCGATCGCCTTGTCCGGCAGCTTGCGGTCATGGATGTATTTCGCCGACAGCTCCACGGACGCGCGGATCGCCTCTTCGGTGTAGCGAACCTTGTGGTGCTTTTCGTAGGTCGATTTTAGGCCGCGCAGGATCTTCACCGCATCGTCGATCGTCGGCTCGTTGACGTCGATCTTCTGGAACCGGCGGACCAACGCCCGATCCTTCTCGAAATAGGAGCGGAATTCCTTGTAGGTGGTCGAGCCGATGCAGCGCAGCGCCCCCGAGGACAGCGCCGGTTTGAGCAGGTTGGAGGCGTCCATCGCGCCGCCGGAAGTTGCGCCCGCGCCGATCACGGTATGGATCTCGTCGATGAACAGCACCGCGCCGGGCGTGTTTTCAAGCTCGGTAACGACAGCCTTGAGCCGCTCCTCGAAATCGCCGCGATAGCGTGTGCCGGCCAGCAGCGCTCCCATGTCGAGCGCGAAGATCGTCGCCTTGGCCAATACTTCGGGGACCTCGCCATCGACGATGCGCTTGGCCAGCCCCTCGGCAATGGCGGTCTTGCCGACGCCGGGGTCGCCCACGAAGAGCGGATTGTTCTTCGAGCGGCGGCAAAGGATCTGGATGGTCCGCTCAATCTCGGTATCGCGGCCGATCAGCGGGTCGATCTTGCCAGCCTGCGCCTTTTTATTGAGGTTGACGCAGTAATTCGACAGCGCATCCTGCCCGCGCTTGGGTTTCTGCTCAGGCTCGGCCTCGCTGGACTCCGCACTGCCCGAGGGCGTCCGCGGGACGGAGCGCCCCGGCGACTTCGCGATGCCGTGGCTGATGAAATTGACCGCGTCCAGCCGCGTCATGTCCTGCGCCTGCAGGAAATACACCGCATGGCTCTCGCGCTCCGAGAACAGCGCGACCAGGACATTGGCGCCCGTGACCTCGTCCCGCCCGGAAGACTGCACATGGATCGCGGCACGCTGGACCACGCGCTGGAACCCGGCGGTCGGCTTCGGATCGCCCCCCCGGTCGGTGGCGAGGCCGGCCAGCTCCTTGTCGAGGAACTCGGTCGTCTCGCGGCGCAGCCTCTCGATATCGACACCGCAGGCGCGCAGCACGGTGAGTGCATCGGCATCGTCGATCAGGCCGAGCAGAAGATGCTCCAGCGTGGCGTATTCGTGCCGGCGTTCCGCGGCGAAGCCAAGGGCCCGATGCAGCGTCTGTTCAAGGTTGCGAGACAGCATATCCGAAACTCTCCAAGTCGGACTTCCGTCGGGCCGCCCTTGCCGCCCTGGTCAAGCCCGATGCGGCCGAAACCGCGTTTACATCGCCGGACCAGAGGTTCTGGCCCTCCGCCCGGCCTGTCGCACTACTGACATGATAGACCGAAAAACTTTCGCAATGGTGACTGCGGACAACACGCCCATGCCACAGCCGCGACCCGGAATGGCGGCATCAAGCGCGCTATTCCTTCTCGATGGTGCATTGGAGGGGATGCTGGCTCTGGCGGGCGAGATCCATCACCTGCGTCACCTTGGTTTCAGCCACCTCGTAGGTGAACACGCCGCAGACCCCGACGCCGCGCCGATGCACATGCAGCATGATCCGCTCGGCCTCCTGGCGGCTCTTGCCGAAGAACCGCTCCAGAACGTGCACCACGAATTCCATCGGCGTGTAATCGTCATTGAGCATCAACACCTTGTAGAGCGACGGCTTGCGCGTTTTCGCGCGCGTCCTGGTCGCCACCCCGGTGCCCAGCCCGTTTCCAGTGCCTCTGCGATCCGCGCCTGACATGAACGTATTCTCGAACCTCACACGCTTATCCTATCCACACGTCCCGGCGCTGGGAAAGAGAAAATTTTCGGCCCGACGCCGATTCTGCCGGCCCGCCCTCAGAACCGGACGGATGCGGCCAGCGAACCATATTCATGAATGCCGCCGGTCTGACCATGAAAGCGCTCGGTCTGGAACACCTGTGTATAGGTCAGGCGAACACCGCGCCAGATCACCGCCGCCCCAGCCTCGAAGGAGCCGACGACACGGTTCGGCCGCACCGAACGGCTGGGCTGATAGAGCGCGCCTTGGAGGTATTCGTCATGCGCGACCAGCTTGGCCCCGGCACCGGCAAAGACATACCATGCGAAATGCCGGGCGCTGTAGGCGTCGCCGCCGGACGGCCCCGGGCTGAGCAGGGGCGCCCCGAAATCGGCGTCCAGCCCCTCGCCAATGCGGAAGACCACCCCCGGCTCCGCATAGATTTCGGTCGTGCCGGCCATGGCGGACAGCTGCGGCAGGGCGTCCGCCTGCAGCCCGGCGCCCGATCCGGCCAGCTTCAACCGCCAGATGCGGCTGGCGAACACGTCGAAGGCGGGCTCGCTCGGCAACTGGTAGGCCCAGCCATGGGTCCGTCCCTGGCCGATGATCGCATGGGTGGTATTCTGCACGATCTCGGCCCCGGCATCGCGGCCGAACACGCCGGTGTCGAAACCCATGATCGTCCGGCTGCCGGCGGTGTCCTGAATCAGGCTGAAGCTCGCCAGCAACGAACCCGCATAAGGCTCGTCGTTTGCCGGCGGATTGATGAGCGTTGTCGCCGCCGGGGTGAAGATTTTCTGGGTCAGGCTGATGCTGATCCGCTGCCGGCCCTGGCCGAGCACCGCATGGCCGAACGCGGCGACCGCGCCGGGAACCTCCCCCGCATTCGAGGTCCAGCCGAGATGCACGCCGTTCACATAATAGCGATCGGTCAGGGCCTGCGTGCTGATCGAGGCGTTTTCGTCCTGAATCGTCCAGATGCCGCCCGGAAACGAACCGTCCGCACGGGATGTTGCCGGGATCAGGACGGACAGCGAGGCGGACATGGCAAGAACGGCCAGGGTTCGGTTCATCAGCTTGATCCTGCGTGGAATGCGGGCCGCGGAAGCGGTCCGGCGTTGAAGGCCTGAGCTCAAATCGTCTCAGGCGGGGCGATTGCAAGTCAAGTGCAGGAAATGGGATACAGCCGGCCGGGCAATGCCAGCGGAGACTGCATGGGACATATGACGACGGTTTCAGAGCAAAAGCATCCCGCGGCAACCATGTAAGCGAATAATGCTTTCATCATTCTCAAATATTATACGACGCGATTTACGAAGCTGGGCGAGGCTGTGCTGCCTGTCGGCCGCAGCACTCGCGTGCCTTGCCGGCATTGCCGCCGCAGCACCCGCAACGCAGGCCGTCTCACCCATCGGTGACTGGCTGACGGGCGAAGGCGGCGCCGTTGTCAGGATCGCCCGCTGCCCCGGCGTGAATCATGGCAACCACGCGCTGTGCGGGCATATCGTCGGCATTCTGCTCGATCGCGGCAGCCCGATGCCGACCGACTGGCAGGGCCGCAGCCAATGCGGCTTCGAACTGATCCGCCCCTCGGCGCCGCGCCCCGGCGGCAAGGTCTGGCACGGGCGCATCATCAACCCGCACAACGGCGCGCGCTATCATGCGGAATTCCATGTCGACCGCACCGGATCGCTGGCGCTGCGCGGCTATGTCGGCCTGCCGATCTTTGGCGAAACGCGGCACTGGCTGCCCTTCCACGGCGCAGTGCCGGCATCCTGCCGGCTCGACCAGGCGGCGATCGCCTCGGTCGGGCGCAAAGGGCACGCCGGGGCGCAATAGGGCACTTTCCGATCCATCCTGATCGGATGTGGCGCTCCATGAGATTGATCGGTCACGGCGGAGCGATGCGGGTTTCCGTCTCCAGCCCGACGAGCGAGCCTAGCCGGGCGAGCCGCCGCTCGATCGGATCGCCGGCAAACACCCCGCTCTTGGCGTCGAGAAACAGCACCAGCCGGTCGCGGTCGCGCACCAGGCGGGTGGCGGCGAGCAGGGCCGGAGTGCCGGCCGACAGCGTATAGGCGAGGCGCAGCGCCGCCCCCAGGGTTTCGGCGCGGCGGGCCGTTGCCATGTCGAGCAGGGCGCGCGAGGGCGCGAGGAACGCGCTTTCCACCGGCGCCTCGTAGCGCAGGGCAAGGGTGAGGGCGAGAAAGGCGCGGGCATGATGATCGAGCCCGACGCCGGTCTGCCGCAGGACGCGCAGGAAGGCCTGCTCGGCGCGGTATTCGGGATGCTCGTGATTGCCGATATCGGAGAACCAGCACGCCGCCTCGCGCAGCCGGCGGTGCGAGGCGGGCTCATCAGGGAACAGCGCGGCGGTCCAGGCGATCAGCGCCCCCGGCAGCGCCGGGTCGCGCAGCAACCCCACCGTCAGGTCGCGGCCGGCGGCGATCAGCGGGTCCTGCTGGCGCATCGACTCCGGCAATTGCCGCAGAAACCAGCCCTCGCGCAGGCCATTGGCGCTGAACACGACGCGGCCAGCCCCGGTCGCCCGCAGCAGGCGGCGCAGGATGAGCGCGGCATAGGGCAGATCCTCGATCCGCTTGCGCGCCACTCCCGGCATCCGCTCGATGAGCTTGCGGCTCGCATCGCCGATCACGGCGGAGAGGTCACGCGCCTCGTCCCGCCCGACCGTGTAATGATGGACCATCGCCAGTGGATAACCGGTCTGGGCGATATGGATGCGCGCCAGCGCCCGAAACGCGCCGCCTGACACATACAGATCGCCCCCTTCGCCCTCGCCGAGAAACGGAACGCTGGCCAGTTCATCCGCGACGATCGCCCGCGCCCGGGTCCGGTCCTCGAGCGCGCGCTCGGCAAGGCGGATCACCCCGACCGGCACCGTCGCGGCCGGGCCGATCCGCCCCTCGGACAGACGGACGAGTTCGAGCGAGCCGCCGCCCAGATCGGCCAGAATGCCATCCGCGCCCGGAATGCCGCACAGAACCCCTCGGCGGAGAGCCGCGCCTCCTCCTCGCCGCTCAGCACGATGACCCTGAGGCCCGGAATTTCAGCCTCGAGACGGGCAACGAACGCCGCGCCATTGGCCGCATCGCGCACGGCGGAGGTGGCCAGCGCCTCGAACGGCGCCGCACCCATGGCGCGGGCAATGGCGCCGTAGCGGCGCATCACCGTCACCGTCTCGTCCATCGCCGCGTCGTCGAGCCGGCCGGTGCGGATCAGGCCGCGGGCCAGGCGCGGCACCGCCTTCTCGTTGAAAATCTGCATCGGGTTGCGGGATTCGCCCTGAAAAACGACGAGGCGGACCGAATTCGACCCGAGATCGACCACGGCGCGGCGGCGCGAACTGTCCGGTGCCGTCTCGTGAGACATGCGCGTCATGAGGCCTGCGTAGCGCAGCACGGGCGCGGGCGGTAGAGGGGGATCGGCCCGCCGCGCAGCCCGCCGCAAAGTGCAACCCTGCCGCGCCCGAGGGGTTTCATGCGCCGATATCGCCCCCCGGCGTTTGACTTGGCGGCCCGCCTTCGCACAATAGCGTGGTTGCGAGAGAAAGTGACCACGACATGATCCCTGCCCTCATGCCGAATTACAACCGGATCGACGTGTCGTTCAGCCATGGCGACGGCGCCTGGCTGATTGCCGATGACGGCCGACGATTCCTCGATTTCGGCGCCGGCATCGCGACGTCGTCGCTCGGCCACGGCCATCCCGGCCTGACCAGGGCGATCGCCGAACAGGCGGCGAAGGTGATCCACGTCTCGAATCTCTATCGGGTGCCGCAGGCGGAGCGGCTCGCCGCCCGCCTCGTCGCGGCGAGCTTCGCCGACAGCGTGTTCTTCTGCAATTCCGGCGCCGAGGCCAACGAGGCGCTGGTGAAAGCCTTCCGCAAGACCATGGCGCGCGAGGGCAAACCCGAGCGCTATCGCGTCATCTGTGCGCAGGGCGCGTTCCACGGCCGCACGCTGGCGATGATCAGCGCGACCGGCAACGCCAAGTATCTCGAAGGGTTCGGCCCCGCGGTCGACGGGTTCGACCATGTGCCGTTCAACAATCTCAACGCGCTGCGCGACGCCATAACGCCCGAGACCGCCGGCATCCTGGTCGAACCGATCCAGGGCGAAGGCGGCATCCGCCCGGCCACGGCGGACTATCTGCGCGGCCTGCGGGAGGCGGCCGACGAGTTCGGCCTGCTGCTCGGCTTCGACGAGGTGCAGTGCGGCATGGGCCGCACCGGAAAGCTCTTCGCCCATGAATGGGCCGGAATCGCGCCCGATGCGGTCAGCACCGCGAAGGGCATCGCCGGCGGGTTTCCACTGGGCGCGCTGCTCGCGGGCGAACGCGTCGCCGCGAGCCTGGTGCCGGGCAGCCATGGCACGACCTATGGCGGCAGCCCGCTCGCCTGCGCCGCCGGCAATGCCGTGCTCGACGAAATTCTGGCGCCCGGCTTCCTCGACGCGGTGGCGCGGGCCGGAGCACGGCTGCGCGCCGGGCTCGATGCACTCGCGGCGCGTCATCCGCGGGTATTTTCCGGCGTGCGCGGCCAGGGGCTGATGCAGGGTCTGGTGTGCGCCGTGCCGAATGGCGAGGTGCAGAGCGCCTGCCTCGCCGAGGGTCTGCTGGTGGTCGCCGCCGGCGACAACGTGGTGCGCCTGGTGCCGCCGCTGATCGTGCGGGATGCCGAGATCGACGAGGCCCTCGCCCGGCTCGACGCAGCCTCCCGGCGCTGCGCGCCCTCCGGCGCGCAGGACGCCGCGCAATGAGCGCCGCGATCGAGACCGGACGGTCCGCGCCGGCGCCGCGCCATTTCCTCGACCTGTCGCTCATCGACGCGCCGACGCTGCGCCACATGCTCGACACCGCCGCGCGGTTCAAGCGCGCCGGCCGCGCCCTCGGCCAGCCGCTCGCCGGGCGGGCGCTGGCGCTGATCTTCGAGAAGCCCTCCACCCGCACCCGCGTCAGCTTCGAGATCGGCATGCGCCGGCTCGGCGGCGAGGTCATAATGCTGTCATCGCGGGAAATGCAGATCGGCCGGGGCGAGACGGTGGCGGATACCGCCCGCGTGCTCTCGCGCTATGTCGACGGCATCATGCTGCGGACCGACCGCGAGGAAAAGCTGCGCGAACTCGCAGCACACGCCAGCGTGCCGGTGATCAACGGGCTGACCGAGCGCTCGCACCCCTGTCAGGTGATGGCGGACGTGATGACCTTCGAGGAAAAGCGCGGCGCGATCGCCGGCCAGCGCATCGCGTGGATCGGCGATGGCAACAACATGGCCAAGAGCTGGATCGAGGCTTCGGCGCGATTCGGCTTCCAGCTCCGCCTCGCCTGCCCGGAGGAACTGCCGCCGGACGCGGAAGCCCTGGCCTGGGCGCGCGCGCAGGGCGCCGACATCCTGCTCACCGCCAGCCCGGCCGAAGCGGCCGAGGGCGCGCGCTGCGTGACCACCGATACCTGGGTGAGCATGAGCGACGAGGATGCGGAGAGCCGGCACGCCATCCTCGCCCCCTATCGCGTGGACGAGGCGCTGATGGCCCGCGCCGCGGCAGATGCGATCTTCATGCATTGCCTTCCCGCCCACCGCGGCGAAGAGGTCAGCGCCGGGGTGATCGACGGCCCGCAATCGGTGGTGTTCGACGAGGCGGAGAACCGGCTCTTCGCCCAGCAGGGGATTCTCGCCTGGGCGTTCGGCGCGGCCTGACCAAAGCTCAGGCCGGGTAAACTCAAGCCGGGTAAGCTCAAGCCGGGCGGGGCAGCCGCGCCGCCCGCCAGCGCGGGTAGAACACACTGATCGCGAGCCCGGCGATGACCAGCCCGGCGGCGGCCAGTTTCCATCCCGGCATCGGCTCGCCAAGCCAGACGACGGACGCCGCCATGCCGAAGACGGCACAGCAGCGCCATCGGGCTGACCGTGGCGGAGGGATAGCGCGCCAGCAGAAACGCCCAGCTGCCATAGCCGAACCAGCTATTGCCGACCGACTGCCAGATCACCGCGACCCATCCGGCGGGCGTGGCGTGGGTTATCGCGTGCAGCAGCACGGCCGGCCCCTGGCGCAGCAGCGCGACCAGAAGCAGCGGCGGCGCGGCGAACAGGCTCGACCAGACCACATAGGCCAGGGCGTTGCGAGCGCCGCTCTCGCGGGCGACGATATTGCCCACGGCCCATGAGGAGGCGGCGAGCAGGACGAGCAGCAGGCCGAACAGGGTCGTGGTACCGCCATGCAGGTGCAGCATGATGACGCCGATGCCCGCCACGGCGAGGAGGCAGGCAACAACCTGGAATCCCCGCAGCCGTTCGCCGACCCGCGCCATCGAGAGGAAAATCGTGAAAAAGACCTGGGTCTGGATCATCAGCGAGGCCAGGCCGGGGGAAATCCGCCCATCCATCGCAAAGAACAGCAGGCCGAATTGTCCGGCGCCGATCAGCAGCCCGTAGGCCGCGAGGTTGGGCCACTTCACCCGCGGCCGGGGCAGAAAGAACACGCCCGGCACGGCCGCCAGGGCGAAGCGAAGCCCGGCGAGAAGAAAGGCGGGAACTGATCCAGCGCAAGGCGGATCACGACGAAATTCGTTCCCCACACCGCAACGACGGCGAGGGCCAGCAGCGCATGGCGCGGACTCAGAACTGGCGATTCACTCACGACCGAACCTGTCAGACAGATGACGGCACGGGCGGACGCGCCAGGGGAAGCCGGCCGCCTCGGCGGGTCGTCAGCTCCAGACGGTGAACGCGGCGATCAGCAGAACCGTGACGACCACGCAGATCGTGGTGACGGTGATGAACCGCGAGAAACTGTTCCAGCCCGTCTGGCTGGACTCCTCAAGCTGCTCCAGACTGATTCGCAGCTTGTTCGGGTGTTCCGTGTCAGCCATCATTCCTGCCTTGAACCTTTCTTGCCGTCGCCACCTTGCGTGACCATTCGAAGTCCTGTCCGGTCACACGGAACGTGACGCGCCCTTGACGACGCTACACATCCTTGTGACCTTGGAAGTTGCTATAACGTCCCGACATCAAACGCAAGGGTTGAAAAGCCTGGCCGCCGGGTCGGCCGGAACCGCCGTACCGCGGATGAGATCGCGCAGCGCCATCGGATAGAGAACATGTTCCTGGGCAAGCACCCGGGCGGCCAGCGCGGCCTCGGTGTCACCGGGCAGCACGGGCACGGCCGCCTGCGCGAGGATCGGCCCCTCGTCCATCGTCTCGGTCACCAGATGCACCGTGCAGCCATGCAGCCGCACACCGGCTTCCAGCGCCCGGGCATGGGTATCGAGCCCGGGAAAGGCGGGCAGCAGCGAGGGATGGATGTTCAGCATCCGCCCGCCCAGCGCCCGACGAGAAACGGCGTCAACAGCCGCATGTAGCCGGCAAGGCAGACCAGCTCGCATCCGGCCTCGCGGAGCGCGGCATCGATCGCCGCCTCGTGCGCCGCACGATCGGCACCGAACTCCCGCCCGGGAATCGCGGTGGCCGGAATGCCGGCGCGCCGTGCGGCCGCGAGCCCGGGCGCCGCCGCCCGGTTCGACAGCACGATGGCGATTTCGGCGGGATAATCCGCCGCGGCCGCCGCACCGATCAGCGCCTCCATGTTCGAGCCACGGCCCGAGATCAGGATGCCGACGCGGCGCTTCATGCGAACAGCGTGTCCGCCGGCCCGATCGTGACCGCCGGCGCGCCGTCACCGGCCGTGATCCGGCCAAGATGGTGCGCGACGACCCCCGCGCCGGCGAGCAGGTCGAGCGCCGCCGCCTCATCCGCCGGGCGGACCACCAGCACCATGCCGATGCCGCAATTGAACACCCGCAGCATTTCCTCCGGCGCCACATTGCCGGTCCGCGCCAGCCAGGCGAACACCGGCGGCACCGGCCACGCCCTGTCGATCATGGCCGCGGTGCCCTCGGGCAGCACCCGCGGCAGATTGCCCTGCAGACCGCCGCCGGTGATGTGGGCGGCGGCGCGCAACAGCCCCGCCCGCGCCAGCGCCAGCACCGGCCGGACATAAAGCGCCGTCGGCGCCATCAGCGCCGCGCCGAGCGTCTGTTCCGGCGCGAAGGGGGCGGGCATGTCGAGCCCGATCCCGCCAGCGTCGATGATCCGGCGGACCAGCGAAAACCCGTTCGAGTGCACGCCGGTGCTGGGCAGGCCGAGCAGGATGTCGCCGGGCGACACCCCCTCGGGCAGCAGGCGCCCGCGCTCCGCCGCGCCGACCGCGAAGCCGGCCAGGTCATAATCCCCCGCGCCATACATGCCGGGCATTTCCGCCGTCTCGCCCCGGTCAGCGCGCAGCCGACCTGCCGGCAGCCCTCGGCGATGCCGGCGATGACGCGCGCCGCAATCGCGGGGTCGAGCCGCCCGGTCGCGAAATAATCGAGAAAGAACAGCGGCTCCGCCCCTGCACCACAAGGTCGTTGACGCACATCGCCACGAGGTCGATGCCGACGGTGTCGTGAATGCCGGTATCGATCGCCAGCCGGAGCTTGGTCCCCACCCCGTCGGTCGTCGCGACCAGGATCGGGTCGGCGAACCCCGCCGCGCGCGGATCGAACAAGGCGCCGAACCCGCCGATGCCGCCGAGCACGCCCGCCCGCGCGGTGGCCTTCGCCAGCGGCTTGATCGCCTCGACCAGGGCATCGCCGGCCTCGATGTCCACCCCGGCGGCGCGATAGGTTTCGCCGTTCGACCCGTCCTTGCTGGTCATGCCCGCCTCCGATGCGCTAATCTCGGTTCATGAAAGCTTCGGCCACACTGCTCAGCGGCACCCGCCCGCCCGCCGGGACATTCCCGGCCATCGCGTTGGCGCGGTTATCACCACAGCGCGCGCCTCAAGGCAACACAGCCGGCCGCCATCGCTCATGACCGGCGAACCCCAGGCCGGCTTCCGCTGGCAGCGCTTCGGCTGGATCGTGGCGGGGATCGTCCTCGTCGTCCTGTTCCTGCGGCTGTTCTCGGCGATCCTGCTGCCCTTCGTGGCCGCCGCCGGCATTGCCTATTTCCTCGATCCGGCGGTCTCCGCCCTGAACCGGCTCGGCCTGCCGCGCTCGCTCGGCGCGATCATCATGCTGCTGGCGATGATTGCCGGCGTCGGCCTCTGCGCGCTGCTGCTCTATCCGCTGATTTCCGCCCAGATCAGCCTGCTCGCCCAGCAGCTGCCCGGCATGATCGCGGGGCTCCAGCAATTCACCACCCACCAGATCAGCCTGATCCAGGCTCGCTTCGGCTCCGGCTTCGTCTCGAACAAGCTGCAATCGCTGGTCAGCAACGAGGCCGGCGCGATCGTGAATTTCGCGGGCTCGGCGGCGCGGCAGGTGCTCGGCACCGGCTTCGCGCTGTTCAACATTCTCACGCTCCTGGTGATCACGCCGATCGTCGCCTTCTATTTCCTGCGCGACTGGCCGCTGGTGATGGGGCGGCTCGATTCCTGGCTGCCCCGCTCGTATGAAAGCGTCATCCGCAACCTCGCGCGCGAGATCAGCCGGATCCTGAATGCCTGGCTGCGCGGCCAGGCGATATGCTGCCTGTTTCTCGGCGTGTTCTACGCGCTCACCCTGACGATCGCCGGCCTCAATCTCGGCCTCGTGGTCGGCCTGACCGCCGGACTGCTCTCCTTCATTCCCTATGTCGGCACGATCGTCGGCGCGGTCTCCTCCATCGTGCTCGCGCTCGGCCAGTTCAGCGGGCTCGACCACGTGCTGATCGTCGGCGGCATCTTCGTCGTCGGCCAGTTGCTCAACGACTATGTGGTGGCCCCGCGCTTCCTCGGCGACCGGCTCGGCCTGTCCTCGGTGTGGGTGATCTTCGCCCTGTTCGCCGGCGCCGAAACCTTCGGCTTCCTGGGCGTTCTGCTCGCCGTCCCCGTCACCGCAACCCTTGGCGTGCTCGCGCGGTTCTGGCTGCGCCACTACCTGCAGAGCCCGCTCTATCTCGATCCGCCCCGGCACGGTGCGTAACGAGGGGTACGAGCCGCGGCAGATGGCGCTGCCGTTCGACGAACCGGAGCGCTTCGCCGCGGCCGATTTCGTTGACGCGCCATCGAACGCGCGGGCGCGCGCCGCCCTCGCCGCGCCGGAGAACTGGGTGAACCGCCGTCTTGTCATCTGGGGCGAGGCGGGCGG
Source organism: Acidocella sp. C78 (assembly GCF_907164655.1). Classification (NCBI taxonomy): domain Bacteria; kingdom Pseudomonadati; phylum Pseudomonadota; class Alphaproteobacteria; order Acetobacterales; family Acidocellaceae; genus Acidocella; species Acidocella sp. C78. Next base: position 19,481 of record NZ_CAJQZK010000017.1, on the reverse strand, counting down.
CGGCAAATCCCACCTCGTCTGGCTCTGGGCCGCCCGCACCGGCGCGATCCGGCTCGACGCCGCGCGCCTGCGCGCGCCCGCCAGCCCAGGGGAAGCGCCGCTGGTGATCGAGGATATCGACGCCGCGGCGGCGCCGCTCGCCCTGTTCGCGACACTCGAACGCGCCACCCAGGCCGCCGTGCCGGTGCTGATGACCTGCCGCACGCCGCCCGCGCGCCTGCCGATCGAGCCACCGGATCTTGCAAGCCGTTTGCGCGCCAGCCTGACCATCCGCATCGAGCCGGCCGAACCGGCCCTGCTCGATGCGCTGTTGCACCGCCTCGCCGCGGCACGGCAGATGAACCTGTCGCCCGCGCTGCACCAGTTCCTGCTGAACCACCTGCCGCGGCGTCCCGCCGTGCTGCGCGAGGCCATCGCCCGGCTCGACCGCTATGCTCTTGCTCTCGGCACGGCCCCGTCGCGCCGGCTCGCCGAACGGCTGGTCGACGAACTCGCCGACCCGGACGAAGGCGCGGCGCAGACCGACCCCGCCGCCCGCATGCCCGACCCGCCGGCCGCCGCCATCACATCTTTGCTTTAGCTGTCAGGGCTTTCATGGCAATGTGCCGGCATGGACGAGGAAACCCTGCCCGAGATCGCCGTTGAGCCGACCCTGGCCGATGGAACGTCGCGCTTCATCAACCGCGAACTGTCATGGCTGGCCTTCAACGCCCGGGTCGTCGCCGCCGCCGACAACCCGCGCTACCCGTTGCTCGAACGCTTGCGCTTCGTCTCGATCAGCGCCTCCAATCTCGACGAATTCTACTCCGTCCGCGTCGCCGGGCTGATCGGCCAGGCCCGCGCCGGAGTCGCCCTGCGGTCATCGGACGGGCTGACGCCCACCCAACAGCTCGCCGAAATCAACCGCTGCGCCAGGACCCTGATGGAAACCCAGCAGCGCGTTCTTGGCAGCGTTCTCGCCGAGCTTGCCGGCGCCGGCCTGACCGTGATCGCCCCGCACGAGCTGAACGAGGCCGACCGCGCCTTTCTCGACCAGCATTTCATGGAGCGGGTCTTCCCCGTCCTCACCCCGCTCGCGATCGACCCCGCGCACCCGTTCCCCTTCGTGCAGAACATGGGACTCGTGCTTGCGCTCAAGCTGATCCGCCAGGACGATTCAGGCGTGATGCGCGCACTCATCCCGCTGCCCGCGCAGATCCGGCGCTTCATCCGCCTGCCCGACCCTCGCCGGCCACGATCCGCTTCATCAAGCTCGAGGATCTGGTGATCCTCTTTCTCGACCGCCTGTTTCACGGCTTCCGCCTCGCCGGCTCCGGCCTGTTCCGCGTCTGCCGCGATACCGATGTCGAGTTCGAGGAAGAGGCGGAGGATCTGGTCCAGTCCTACGAAACCGCGCTGAAGCGCCGCCGCCGCGGTGCCGCGATCGAACTGACCCTGGCCGCCAACATGCCGGACGATCTGCGCAGCCTCGTCATCGACGAGGTGGAAGCGCCGGAAAACCATTTCTTTATCGAATCCGGCATGCTCGGCCTCGTCGATCTCAAGGAAATGATCGTCGACGACCGGCCCGAGCTGCTGTTTCCCGCCTACACGCCGCGCTTCCCCGAGCGCATCCGCGATTTCGGCGGCGACTGTTTCGCCGCGATCCGCAACAAGGACATCATCGTCCACCACCCGTTCGAGAGTTTCGACGTGGTGGTGCAGTTCCTCCGCCAGGCCGCCTCCGACCCGAACGTGGTCGCCATCAAGCAGACGCTGTACCGCACCAGCCGCGATTCCCCGATCGTCGGCGCGCTGATCGAAGCCGCCGAATCGGGCAAGAGCGTCACCGCGATGGTGGAACTGCGCGCCCGTTTCGACGAGGAGGCCAATATCCGCCTCGCCCGCACGCTGGAAGCCGCCGGCGTTCAGGTCGTCTATGGCTTCCTCGGGCTGAAGACGCACGCCAAGCTCTCGCTCGTGGTCCGGCGCGAGGGCAGCGCCATGCGGTCCTACGCGCATTTCGGCACCGGCAACTACCACCCGATCACCGCGCGCATCTACACAGACCTGTCCTTCTTCACCTGCGACCAGCAACTGACGCGCGACGCCGCCCGCCTGTTCAACTACATGACCGGCTATGCCCGGCCCGAACAGATGGACCAGCTGGTCTACAGCCCGATCACCACCCGCCGCGCCATCGGCGCGCTGATCGACGCCGAGATCGAGGCGGCGCGCGCCGGCCGCCCGTCGGGCATCTGGCTCAAGCTGAACTCGCTGGTCGACGAACGGCTGATCGACCATCTCTACCGCGCGTCCGCCGCCGGCGTGCCGGTCTCCTGCGTGGTGCGCGGCATCTGCTGCCTCCGCCCCGGCGTGCCCGGACTGTCGGAGAACATCCGCGTCAAGTCGATCATCGGCCGCTTCCTCGAACACGCCCGCATCGCCGTCTTCGCCAACGGCGCGCGAATGCCCGACCGCGAGAACAAGGTCTTCATCTCCAGCGCCGACTGGATGGCCCGCAACATGGACTGGCGGGTGGAAACCTTCGTGCCGATCCACAATCCCACGGTCCACGCCCAGGTGCTCGACCAGATCATGGCCGTCGATCTGCGCGACGACGTCGATTCATGGGCGCTCGGCCCCGATGGCGCCTGGTCGCGGGTGACGCCGGGCGAGGCGCCGGTCTCCGCGCACGACTATTTCATGACCAACCCCTCGCTGTCCGGCCGGGGCTCGGCGCTGCGCGGCCCGCTCACCCAGCAGCAGCGCGACCAGATCCGCTATCGCAAGACCTTCCTGACCAACGACTGATGGCGCGGCGCTGGCGCCGACAAGGCACCCGGCCGGCGCAGAACGCCGGCCACCGCCGCCAGATGATTGCGGCAGATCTCGCCCGCTTCCCATAATTCCGCGACATAGGTTGCAACCGTCGACTGGCGCCGCGCCACCGGCACAGAAGGCGCCGGCGGGCATGAGAGCAGGGAGGGCGGCACCAGCGGCGTCACGACCCTGATGCGGGTAACGACCCGCGGCGGCGGGGCCGCGCATCCGGCCAGCAGCATGGACGCCACGAGGATGAACCCACCCCGGATCATGGCTTCGCCCCCGCGCCCTGCGCCGCCCCGAGTTGCGAGAGCGCGCCATCCAGCACCGGGGCCACGGGACCATCCTGTTTCGGCGGCGCGGCGGCCACGCTCGTCAGAATCCGCTGCGAAAGCGCGACGCCCCGCGCATCCGCCGCTGCCGCCGTCGTCAGCGCGGTCTGCCAGGCCGCCTCGTCGGCGCGCAAGCGGGCGAGTTCGGCGCGGTTTTCCGCATTCGTCGCCATCAGCCGTGCGATCGTGCCCTGCCCGTCCCGCACCGCGATCCGCGCGGCGCGCAGCGCGACCTCCAGATGCCAGCCATAGAGCAGCAGCCCCGCCACGAGCAGGCCGCCCAGAATCCACGGCGCGAACCGCCCGAGCACCGACAGCATCACGGCTGGCATCGCGCACCTCCGGCGAGCCTGGCCTTCAGTCCCATCCCGAAGGCACCGGCAGCGATCGCCGACCCGAGGCCCATGCCATAGGCATCGGGTTCGAAAGGCTGGCCGCGCACCACCACGGCGAACACACCGAGAAAAATGTAGCTGAGCACGCCCAGCACCGAGAGCAGGGCCATCCCGTCGGATCGCCCCGCGGCGTCCGAGACGATCTCCAGCAGAAAACGTCGCATCCGAATGTCCTTTCAGCCGATGAAACGCAACCAGTGATCGGCGACGCTGCCGATCACCGCCGAAATCACGCCGATCACCACCATGATCACCCGATGGCTGCCCGATTGTTCGCCGCGGAACTGCGCCAGTTCCGAGCGGAACTGCGCGAAGGCCTCCACCAGCTCGTCCGATTTGTCGATGAAGCGCTCCTGCGTGCCGGCCACCTGCAGCTCGAAGCGGTTGCGCCAGGCCTCGAGCGCCAGATGCCGCGCCTCGATCGCGGCGATTTCACGCCGGGCGGAGGCGATCTCGGCCTGGAGCATGCCGACATCCGAACGCAGATCCCCGAGCGCGTCCCGCAAGAAGGCAATCGTGTCTTCCGCCATGGCGCTCACCCGGGCGCGGTCGAAAGCGGAACGCCGTAGGCGGTCGCCTGCAGCGGCATGTCGATGGCGAAAGCCTCCCCCAGATCCGCCGCCATCGACCATCCGGCCGGCGGCGCGAGGCTGGCGAGATTGTCGGTCACCGCATCGCCCCGGCCGATCTGCGTACTGCCATAGGGATAATAGAGCAGGCACGACGCTGCCGGGTTCACCGGCGCGCGCTGCAACGTCACCGCGACATGCGTCGCATCCACGCGCGTGGCGGCGATGGCCGGGATCATCGGACCCGGATTTGCCACTGTGCCGCCATCCATCACCGCGAACCCCGCGCCGTTCGCCGCCTGCAGATTGATCTTCAGATCGGTGCCGGCATCGTGCCGGATGGTCAGGACGATCTGATCCGGCGCCGCCTGATACGCATGTGCGATCGCCGGCCCGCCCGCCACCGGCAACCCGCTCGCCGGCACGGCAGATGCCGGAATGGTGTCCGAAAGCCCCAGCGCCAGCGCCGCCCGCGCCGCCGCATGCGCGCCGATCCGGCCATAGCGCAGCAGGTCCGGCTGGTCCCGATGCTGCGGATCGCCACCGGAAAAAAGGCCGGTCGCCGGGTTCCAGGCCGCGTTCAGCGGGTTGGAATCCGCCGTCTGCGCGGCGAAGATCACGGCGTTCCCGGTCGGGTCGAGCGACAGATCGAGCACGCTCTCGCGCACCATCTGCACCCCCTGATCGGTCTCGTAGGGAATGGCGCTCCAGAGCAGCAGCGGCAGCGAGGCAACACTCCGCCCCAGAATCTGCCGCGTCAGCGCTGCGAGCCGGCTGACGCTCTCCTTGTAGAGCGTCTTGTTCGCGTAAGGCATCGTGCTGTCCTGCTCGCTCCACGGCCAGAGCAGGAAGGCGATATCCGCCTCGTCCACCGCCGAGACCAGCGCCTGCGCGCCGGTCAGATAGGCCGCGAGCGCCTGCCCGTCCGGCCCCGGCGCCCAGGTCGCGGGTGAGGACCCGTCGCCGGGATTGGTCAGGAACGTGCCGTTGCCCGCACCCGGCGGGAACAGCGGCGGCGAGGAGTTCGACACGGGATGCCCCGCAATCATCGAATACCGCGCCGGGCTGACGACATTCCCCGCCGGCAGCGACGTCGCCGCCCAGGCGGCCGCTCCCAGATACCAGGCCACGCCCTGCGCCAGCGCCAGCGCGCCGCCAGCCTGCACGAACCACTCGGCGTTCGACTGGCCCATGACCAGCAGGTTGACGCCCCGCCGCGCGCCCAGCACCCACCGCCCCTGCGCGGCCAGCAGCGTCACGATCTCCGCCGCATCCAGCGCCCGGGTCCAGCACGCCGCCTCGTGAAACCAGCACTGCGCCGAGCCCTGCACCGTATTGTCGTGGAACAGCAGCACGTTGCCCGCCGCCGCCGCCGGCAATGGATTCGCGGCAGCGCTGGCCACCTGTGTGCCGTCGAGCCACACATCCACACCGGCCCCCGGCGTGTTGCGCAGGATCAGCGCATGGGTATGCCGCCGTTCGATCGTCGTGGTGATGCCGCGACTCGCGGCGGTGCCGGGAAACAGCGTCAGCCCGCCGCCGCCCGGCCCGCCGGCCTCGATGATCGTCGTTCCCGTCGCCATCGCATGGATCAGCGGGATCGGCGCATTGTCGACCTGGATCGTGCCCTGCCGCCAGTTCGGCCGGGTCCAGACGAGATAGAGCGTCCAGGCCGTGTCGCTGCCGAGGTCGAACCCCGCGAGCGTCAGCCCCCAATCCGGATCGAGCGTCGGTCCGTACTGCGCGATGGCCGGGTCCGGACTGCCCGCCGCACCGAGAAACCCGTTGACCCGCGGCACCGCCATCATCGCCGCCGGCGCGGTATCCGCCGCGATGTGAAAGGGCAGCAGGGTCCGTCCATTGCCGGACTTGTCGGCCAGCGCCGCCGCCGGGGCGTTCCAGGCGCCAAGCGGATTGCCATTGGCATCGAGAACGGCGCCGAGCGCGCCGGCATCCCACCAGCCCGCCAAACCGGCAATCGCGGCCGGCGTCGGCCCGGCGAAGGCGCTCCCCACCGGCACCGAACCCGCTGTCTGGGCGCGGGCGAACAGCCGTCCCGTCCCGTCGCGCAGCGGCGCCGCCGGGCGTACCGAAATCAGGTTCATGCTCAGGTCACCGTGATCGTGAAGCCGGACACCGAAGCCGCCTGCCCCGTCGCGGTCTCGACCCACACGTAATAGGCCCCCGGCGTCGCCGGGACCGTCGCATAGACCGCCCAGAGTGCGTTGTTGTCGATGATCGAGGCCGCCTGCCAGCCGCTCGCAGGCGGCGCGGCGTTCGAGGTCGAGAACGCCACCTGGGTCGCGATCGCCTGCGCCGGGCTGACGCCGCCATTCAGCGCCAGCGTGCCCGATCCGGCGGCGACCGAAACGGCCGCGGGCTGGTTGATCGTGTACGTCACGACAGGCGCCGCGGCCATCACCGCGATCGCGCCGGACACCGCCTTCACGGCTGCGTCCGCCGTCTGCTCGGCCCATAGATAGACCGTTCCCGCCGCGCTGCCCGCCGGCAGCGTGGCCGACCAGGTGCCGCCGCTCACCGTCGCGGCGATAAAGCTTGCCGGCGGCGTGGCCGCGCTCGCCGAAAGCCCGACCTGCACCGCGGCGCCGGCCGGGGCCACGGTGCCACTGACCGCGATCGTGCCACCCGCCACCGCGCTGGCCGGCACCGCCGCGAGCGCGACCGCCGCCGTCGCCACGCTGAACGGCGCGCTCCGGCCAACCACGCCGGTCGCGTTATGATCGCGCACCGAGATCGTGTAGCTGCCCGCTGGCAATCCCGGGACCTGAAAGGAATACGACCCGGCCCCGATCATCGGCGATGCCGCAGCGGTCCACGTCACCCCGTCCGTCGAATAGTCCAGCGCGGTCGGGGCCTCATCGAACAGGGCGCCACTCAGCGTGAACACGGTGTTGGCCGTCAGGCTGCCGGGCGCGTTCACCGTGATGGTCGGCGCCGGCAACGCGACCCCATCCCACCAGACCAGCGATCCGCCGGAATAGGTCAGCGCCGTCAGCTCCGCCCCGGTGCCGGGCGGCAGCGCGGTCACCCCGGTGCCGGAGCTGATGCCGGTGCCCATCGTCACCGGCCCGGCGGCGAGGTTGATCACCCGGCAGGTAAACCCGCTGCCCATATTGGTGAAATTCGCCGTCAGGGTGATCGGCTGGCTGACCACCAGAATCCGCTGGTTATGCGTCGTCGCGTCAAGCACCGTGTTGCTGTTCAGCTCGACGACCTGCCGCCGCATGGTCGGAATTTTCTGCGCCACATAGGTCCAGATCGCCGCGAAGCTCTGGCTCGCCAGCGCGTTGCCGCCCTGCGCGACCAGCAACAGGTCGGAATCCGCCGCCGGCCCCGCCGCGGGCAGCTGGTCGATCGTCTGCCCGCCCACCAGCTTTTCGTAGGATATCCAGGCATTGGCGCCATTCTGCCAGATCGCGACGAAGTCGGCGCCGCCGATCGTGCTGGCCGAATTCGCAGCCCCCGGCGCGCTCAGCCCGGAACCGGCAGGCCCCGCCGGCCCCGCAGGACCGGCAGGGCCGGCAGGACCCGCAGGCCCGGTCGCCCCCGCGATCGCGCTGGCCGTGACGCTCAGCGTGCCGTTGGCATCGATCGCAAGGCCGGTCCCCGCTGAAAACAGGCCGCGCAGGGCCGCAACCGGAAGCCGGCCCGGCGCGCCCTGGGCATTGACCACCACCTCGTCGGTCGTCGAAAGCGCGCCGAGCAGCGGAAAGCCGAGATGATCGGCCCCCGTGGCCGCAAGCGTGCCGGCGCCGAGCGCAAGCCCGGTCCCCGGCGTCACCGCCTCCGGCGTTCCCGCCCCGGCGCTGTTGCGCCCGAGCAGATCGCCGGTCGGCAGGCTGATCTCCCGCTGTAGCCCGGCGGTCACCTGGGCGACGCTCGCGGCATAGAGCATGCCGTTCTGCGACAGCGCCAACAGGTCGGTCGGCCCCACGCTCGCGGCGGTGGGCAGTTGCGGTATCGTCGTCATGGTTCGGGAATGTCCTCTCGCGCTGCCTCAGGCGATCGCGGTCCAGCCGGTCGCGTCGGTCGCGGTCTGCTTGATCCAGAAGGTTGCCCCGGCGCCGCCGTCGAGGTTGCGATAGCTCGATCCGGGCGGCGCGGTCACCGCACCGAGCGGCGAGCCCCGCCCGATCAGCGCCACGCACCCGGTCGGCTCGGTCGGCGAGATCAGCCGGACCGCGCCACCCGTCGCCGGCCCGAGCCGCACATCCCCAGCCTGGCTGCCGAGCGTGACGCTGCCATCGGCGGACGGCGCCAGATAGTCCGACTGGATGAACCGCGCCGCCTGCCAGGCCCCGGCATGCCCCCGCCACTCGATTGTCGCGCCGGCCGGCACGGTCAGCGGCGCACCGGTCCAGTTTTCCTGCGCCGGCACGCTGCCGGCGGAAGCGAAACGCACCGGCGCAAGACATTCGATCTCCAGCCGCCGGCTCTCGAGCACCGGCAGCCCGACCTGCACGCTCGCCGTCGCCCCGGTGCCGTCGCCGCTGATGTTCACCTGCGTGCCCGCGCCATAGCCGCTGCCGGCCGCGGTGATATACACCCCGATGACGGCGCCGTTGGCGATCCAGGCGCCCGCCGCCGCCCCGCTGCCCGTCCCACTGATCGAGACGGTGGCGGTGGTGTAGTTCGCTCCGCCGCTGGTCACCTTACTCAGCAGTCGGTAATATAGGCGACAGTTGGTGCTTTGAAGAATGATTGCACGAGACGTGGTTTGCGCTTGATGGCGGCGAGTTGGGCTTCGATTTTGTCCTGAAGCTTTTCGCCTTGGCGTAGCGGAGTCCGGGCGACGCCCGTCCGCTTCATGTGGCTCCAGACCAGTTCATCTGGGTTCAGGTCAGGGGCGTAGCCTGGCAGAAAATGCAACGTCAGCATTCCATTGGTCGACGCCACGTAGGCTTTCACCAGCGCTGTTTTGTGGGCAGGCAGCCCGTCGAGGACCAGGTGCACCGGCCTCGTGCGGTGCCGCATCATCCGGCGTAGCAGCGCTACGAACAACTCAGCATTCAGGCCGCCTTCATAAGTGCAATACCAGAACCCGCCGCGGGCTGTCACCGCCGAGGCGGCGCTGATCGATTGCCGTTGGCCCGGACGCTCGACGATCGGCGTCTGTCCCTTCACGCCCCAGGTCTTGCCATGCACGGCGTCGGCCCGAAAGCCGGACTCGTCCCAGAAAAAGACCTCGCCGCCACAGGACTTGGCCTGCCTGGCGATTTCAGGAAACCGCTCACGTCGCCATGCCTCGATCGCCTCCGGATCGCGCTGATAGGCACGCTGCAACGGCTTTTGCGGCGTCAGGCCCAGTTTCGACAGCAGTTCGCCCACAGCCGTCACACCGAGTTTGATACCAAACTTGCGCTCGATCAGTTCGGCCACAACGTGCCGGGTCCACAGCCCGAAATCCAGGCCGTATTGGCGCGGATCGCGGCCATTGATCCAACGCAACACCTGCTGCTCCTGGCGCGGCGTCAGACGCCGCGGCCGGCCGGTTGCCGGCCGTGACCGCAAGGCTTTCACCCCGACCCCAGGCTTCGATGCCGCGCTGAGCCATTTATAGATTGTTGTGCGGCTGAACCCGTATGAGGCAATCACCAAAGAGGCCGCTTCGCCCTCGCGCACCCGCTCTACAGCCATCAGCCGGATGGTTTCCAGGGTGCGATGATCAAATCTGCGACCGTCCCGTTTCATGCCAGAATTATATCATCCCCGCAAACATACGACTAGCAAAATGTCGTCTTAATTACCGACTGGTGAGTAATATAGCTGATCGTGCCCGCGCTCCGCTGCGCGGTGGCGCTGACGATCGACTGCACCTCGCCGGTGCCTTGCGATACCGTCAGCCGGTCCACCAGATCGGGATAGACCAGCGCGTTCAACCCGTTCGATACCACGGGATTGACCGCGAAACCGTCCGCGAAATTCAGGATGTTGTTCCGCAGCACGACCGAATCGGTATAGGCCAGCAGCGCGTTGAACGGATCGCCCCCGGTGCCGGAGGAGACGATATTGTCCCGCACCACGACCAGCTGCGGCGCGTCCTTCAGAACGATGCCATAACCGCCGGGGCCGTAATTGATCCGGTTTCCGGCAATCTCCAGATTGTTGCAGGCGATGCCGAAATTGGTTCCCCGCCCGTCGGATTCGACGTTCAGCGCCTCGATTCCGGTCGTGCAGTCCTGGATGAAATTGCCCCGCACCGTGCAGTTCTGGCTGCCGCCGATACCGATGCCGATGGTCTGGCCATCGCAGTAATTGCCGGACAGCTCGACATAGACCGACCCGCCCGCATCGATCCCGAACCCGCCCGAATTGGTGATCATGTTGTCGGCCACGCGGCAATAGCCGGAATTTACCAGCATCCCGCCGCCGGCCGGCCCGTTATCGACCAGCAGGTTCCCGGTCGCCAGGATGTTCCGGCCCGAAATCGAGATGCCGTAGCTGGTGTTGGCAAAGGCGCAGTTCTGCGCGACCAGCGCACCGAGCACGTCGGGATTGGCATTGCCGTAGGTGCCCGGCTGAAGGTTCGTCTGGTTGAAATTGCCGACCACGATGCCGGTCTGGTTGTTCCAGCACGTGTTGCCGACCACCTGCACATCGCGAATCTTCAGCGTCAGCGTCGGGTCCTGGTTATCGACATAGATGCCGTTGCGGGCGTTGTCGTGCGCCCGGCAGCTTGTCACCGCCACCGCGTCGGTCGCCGCGATCCAGAGCCCGTCCACCGCGTTGGCGGTGAATTCGCAGTCATGCACGTGATGCTGCGTCACCGCCGGATCGCTGGGCGCGATCGCGAGGCCCCAGCCAAAGATCGATCCCTTGGCATTGCGGAACTGCGAGCGCGTGACGATCGACGCCGTGCAACCTGCCTGGATCACCACGCCCCAGGTCTGCGCCGTGATCGCGGCATTGGCGTCGAAGATGATGCCATCGGCGGTGAAGGTCGCAGCATTCACGCTGATCCACGCCGCCTGGCTCGATGTGCCGGCAACACTCTGCGCGCCGCGCGTCAGCACCGTCTGCCCCGGCACGCCGATCAGCGTCGCGGCGGCGCCGGCAATGTCGCACTCGCCGTCGATCCGATAGGTTTTCGGCCCGAACCTGACCGCGCTGCCCGCGGCGAGTGCCGCGCGCAACGCCGGCGCGTCGTCGGTCACCCCGTCGCCCTTGGCGCCGAAATCCTCGATCGCGACGGCGTTGGCCGCCAGTGCGGCGACCGATCGCACCGCGCTCGCGCCCGCCGCGACCGCCTCGAACCCGTCCGCCCGCACGCCCTGCACGGATGATATCCCGCCCATGAAGGCGCCATAGCTCAGCGCGACATTCGCGCCTCCCTGGCCGAGCGGCACGGAATCGCCACTGGCAGGAGCATTCCCCGCCGGCAGCGCCGCGATCTCGAACGGCGCGGCGGTGGCGGTGAGTGTGGTGCCGCTGAGCGACAGGTTGGCGCCGATCGTGACCGGCACCGGCGCCGCCACGCCGGGGCCGACGCCGCCGAGCAGCGTGCCCTGCGGCAGGGTGATAAGCTGCTGCATGCCGGCGAGAAACTGCGCGCGCGTCGCCGCCACGGTCTGTCCGGCCTGATAAAGCGGCAGTTCGTCGCTGTCCGAAACCGAATTCGCCGCCGGTAGCTGTCCGATGGTGGGCATGCCGCCTCCTCAGGTTGCGGTGATGGGCTGGCCGAACGGGCTGGTGATCGGCGCGCCGTCCGGCGTGGTGAGCGCGCTTGCCGGCGCTGGCACCGATGCCAGCGCAACCACCGGCAGCGCGATGCTTCGGGCGAGGTTCCGCCCGGCCAGCGTGGTGATGGAAACCGTCACCGTATAGGTCGTGCCCGGCTGCCCCCCGGCGAGCCACAGCACCGCCCTGGTGCCGTCGATCGCGGTCGAGGCCAGGGTGAGATCGCCCGGATTGTCCGGGCTCAGGCTGGCCGAGACGGTGGCGATCGCGTCCCCCGGGCTGCCCGCCAGCGCGGGCGCCACGTCGAACGTGTAATCCAGCGTGTCGCCGGGATCCTTTTCCGGCCAGGCCAGCGGTCGCGGCGGCAGCAGCGCGATCCCGCGCGGTGTCGGAATGAACCCCTCGATCTCGATCAGCCGTGCCGAGGCCGCCTGCCAGATCCGGCTGGCCGGTGTCATGGTTGCGCTCATCTGGAGGGCTCCGCTCAGTATTCGACGATGACAATGCCAGGCGCGCCCGCGCCGCCCGGGCTGCTGGTGGGCGCAGCACCGATCGAGGCGCCGCCGCCGCCGCCGCCGCCGCCAAAGCCAGTCGCCGGCAGCCCCGGCAGAGGGCCGCTCGCGCCCCGCCCGCGGCCCGGCCCGCCGCCATCGCCGCCACGCCCGGCAACGACGATGCCATCGCCGCCCATCGCCCCGCCCTGCACGATCCGCGCCCCGAGCCGATGCCGCCCGCACCGCCGGCGGTGGCGAAGAGTGTCGCGGTGCCACCCTCGCCACCGCCACCGCCGGTCGCCGAAAGGTAACCGCCAAAGCTCGACGTGCCGCCGCTGCCACCATTGGCCGGCGCGCCCGGCGCGATACCTCCCGCGCCCACCGTCACCGGAATCACTTGCCCCGGCGCGAGACCGGTGACGATGTCGATCGCCGTCCCCCCGGCGCCACCGCCACCACCCGGCATCGAGGCGTGATATCCCGCCCCCCCGCCGCCGCCGACCACCGTCACCTTCGCCTGCGTCACGCCCGGCGGCACGACGAAATTGCCCGAGCTGTCGAACACCTGCATCTGCGAGAAGCCCGGCCGCAGCTGCGGCAGCTTGAACGGCAGGAACGGCGCCTGCGGCAGCGTGACGATATCGCCCGCGGCAATCGCGGTCTGCCCGTAATTGACGGTGACGACATAAAGCCCCACCCATCCCGCATCCACCGGCGGCGTCACCTGGGTTCCCGCCGCCGCCGCGGCACCCGGCTTGACCTGAAGCTGAACCCGCTGCTGCCGCTGGGTGTTCTGCGCCCCGCCCGAATTGCCCGGCCCGGAATACGGCACCGAGGGATCGGCGGCGTTCACATAGGGCAGCACCACCGGGTCAGCATCCGCCTCCGAAAACGTGGCCTCGATCAGATAATTCACCGACTGGCCGGAACTAGGCGGTGCCGCCAGGGTGAACGTGACCGGATCGAGATTGATGCCCATCCGCACCGTCTGCTGGCCGGTATCCTGCGGCAGGCTGCCATAGCTGTTGGCATCGACCGGCCCGAGCTGGGTGATCGATCCCGGCGCCACCGTCACCGTCAGCGAGGCCGGCACGGTTGGCGTGCAGGCCAGCCCGTCCGCGACCATGCCGCCGCCGAGCATCGCGGCATTGAGCGCGCCGATCGCGACCATCACGTTGCGGTTGAGGTTCAGAATGTCCGTATCCAGCGGGATCGCCCCGGGATAGACGATGGTCCTGTCCATGAAGATGTCCTTGTCATGAGGCCGCGCGACGGCGCCCGCCGCATCAGGGCGGCGTCCGTCCGGCAGGAAGGAAAAGGCGCGGGATGGCCGGTCAGTTCAGCAACCGCGTCCAGGCGATGGCGTTCACCGGCAACACATCGGCGATCGTGGCGTAGATGTCGGCATCGGTAGCCAGCCCCACATCCTGCGCCAGATCGCTCCAGGCCAGCGGCGCGGTCGAATAGCCGCCCGGCCCGTAGCCGAACCCGCCGGAGGCGCCGCTGCCGGCCACGCGCGGACGATAGGCCGTCACGAAGCACTGATAGGGCAGAGCAAGGCTGCCATAGCCGCCACGCACGCCATACCCGAGCGTGCTGGCGCCATAGCCGCCGGTATCGCCGGTATTGGCCGGCTCGAAAATCATCGGCTCCCGCCCGGTCTCGGCGGCAATGGCCGCCACCAGCGCCGCCCGCGTTGCCTTCGGCGTCAGCAGATTGGCGCGGAGCCGCGCGCTAAACGCGGCATCCGTCTCGCCCGCCCGCCGCGTGAGGCGCCCGCCCAGATAATCCCGCGCGGCGATGTCCAGCATCGCCCCCGTCGCGGTCGCGATCCGGGTCTGCCGCCGCACGGTCCCGATCAGCGCGTAAAGCGCCGCCCACAGCGCGCCGAGGCCACCGAGAACCAGGTCGAGCACCGGTGTCGCATCGGCGAACCAGCCGGCCGGCAGCGCCATTTTCAGCCGCGCCGCCATGTCGGCCGCGCCGCCGGGGGGATTGGTCGCTCCGCTCATGGCTCAGCTCACGCCGATCGTGCCGGCCCGCACCACCCCGAAGGCGGGCGGCGCCAGATCGGCCGTGCCGCCGTTCAGCACGGCGTCGGTCACGTTCACCACCGCGTCGGACGCGTCATAGGCAAGCTGCAGCAGTTTCGAATAAGGCAGCGCGGCACCCACCGACAGCCCGCCGATATAAGCCGCGATCGCGTCCGTCACCGCAGCGGTCGCGGTCTGCGGCACCGTGCCGGGCGCGAGCACCAGCGTCATCGACACGTTCGCCGCCACCACGCTCGGCCCCTGCACCGCGAACCGCGTGCCCACCGGCCGCACCGCATCCACCGCCCGGCCCAGCGTCGCCAGCAGCGCGGCCGGCGGATGGCCGGTTCCGTCATCCACCGTGACGATGAAATTGCCCATGCTGACCGCGCCGGTCTGATCGACATTCTCGCTGACCGTCACCGAAAGCCCCTGCTGCACCCCGGCCACCGCCTCCTCGATCGCGCCGGTCGTCGCGCGCGAGAGGCTGGCGAGATAGTTGCCGAACCGCGCCTTGAACGCGGCGTCGCTCTCCGCATCCACACCGCCGCCCATCGGCGCCGCGTTGCTCACCGTATCGATCCCGGCGATCGCCGTGGTCAGCAGCGAGATGGCCCCCGCCATCACATTGCCCGCAGCCCCCGGCGCCACGGCACTCACCGGCAGATCGATCGCGGCGACACCCGCCGCCAGCGTGTATCCGCCTTGCGTCGCCGAAAAATCCGGGTTCGCCGGGTCGCCCGTCACCGCGAAACTCTGGCTGCCATCGGCCGTCATCGCCGTCGCGCCGACCGGCACGAAGGCCGACAGCACAGGGGCGAACCGCGCGAAGGTCACGCTGCCGGCCGCCGCCACCGCCGGCAGCCGGGCAAAGCCGAAATCCGCGCCGAAACTGTCGCAGTCGGCCCCGGTGCTGGTGGAAAGCCGCGTGGTCAGCAGCACCTGCACGATCATCCATTGCAGCCAGAGGCCGAGCGAGGCATTCGCCTCCAGCAGCGCCCGCAGGACCGACCCCACGGTCAGGTCCAGCGCCTGGCTCGCCGCCCCCTGCAGGGCGGCCGCCATCTGCTCCACCATGGCGGTGAAGCTTTGCAGCGATAATTGCATCGGAATTCCCTGTGATGATCAGACGGAACCCGGCAGCGCGAGTACGCGCGCCCGTCCCGTCGCGGCGTCCTGATAGGCAATGGTCATCGCCAGCCCGCCCGGATTGCCCTGGCTGAGCGTAATCTGCGGCGGCGGCGCACTCGCCACCCGCGCCTCGCCGCGCATCTGCGCGCGCGCCAGCGCGCCGGCCGCACCCGCCGCCCCCGCCGCGCCCACGAACTGGCCGAGCCCCGCGCCATAGGAAAGCTGCCAGACATACCCGCCCGGATTGGTCAGCAGCCGCCGCAGCACACGCTGCTCGGTCAGCGCCGCCGCCCCGGCCAGAGCGAGATCGCCGGAATTGCCGAATGCGAGATCGCCGCCAAAGGTCAACGCCAGATCCGCCATCACACCACCGCCGAGGGCGTGCCGGTCGAGCCGCCCTGCGGATCGGGATGGGTGTGCCCGTCATAGGCCTGCCGCAGCGTATCGAGACTGCCATGCGTCCCGCTCCGGTCCGAAACCTCGCCGCTCACCATCAGATCCCCCTCGATCGAAACCGTCGTCGCCTTCATCGCGATCGTCCCGTCATTGCGCAGCCGCAGGAACGAGCCGCTCTGATGCACGAGCCACAGCTCGCCCACCGCCGCCTGCGGCGCCGGATCGCGGTCGGACCACAACCGACCGAGCACCACCGCCTGTTCGGCGTCGCCCTCCTGGCCGAGCACCAGAACCTGATCGCCCGGCGACAGCGGCGCCGCCATGCCCCAGCCGGCGCCGACCCATCCCGCCAGCACCGGCAGCCAGCCCGAGAGCACGCCCTCCGGCTGCAACGTCACCCGCGCCGCGTAGGCGGCCGGATCGAAACTCGCGACCACGGCGAACCGCGCCTGCGCCGAAAGCCCGTCGAGCGCCGCCGCCCGGCCTTTCACCGCGTTCCAGAAATGCTCCATCATGCCGTCCGCATCGCCTCGAAATGCTGCAGAAACCCGATCCGCCCGTCGATGATCCGCTCCACGCCGCGCACCACATACGCGCCGTCGAGGGCCGTCTGCGTGCCCTGGAGCAGGATCGCGGTCCCCGGCGCCATCGACGTCTCGCCCGGCATGCTCGCCTGCAACCGCACCGCCTGCGCGGCCAGCGCCGCCTGCGCCGCCGCCGCAACCCGCTCCGCCTCGCCCTGGGTCAGGTTCGGGCGGATCAGCGTCGTCCCGCCGGAACCGCCAGCGCTCGAACTGAACGCCGCCTTGCTCTTCGGGTTCCAGCTCCGCACCGTCACTTTCGGCGCCGCCAGCGCCAGCGCGCGGTCGCAGCCCAGCGTCATCAGGTCCCGCCCATAGGTCAGCAGCATCGGCGCGCCCGCCGGCGGCGCCGTGAAATTCAGCGTCGTCCCGGTCACCGAAAGGCTGAACTGCTCGCGCATCGCGAGTGCGGCCAGCAGGTCCCACCGCGTCGCGTGCCGCGAATGCAGGCCAAGCCCGGTCTGCGCATGCGCCAGCTCGTAATACTGGCCGATCCGCGTCGTCGTCGCGTCCACATTCGCGGCAAGCCCAGCCTGGCCTGCAAACGCCGTCGCCACCTGGCTCGCGGTCAGGTTGGAAAAGGTCTGCTCCACCTCGGCGTCGATCAGCCGCGCGGCCAGATCCCGCCCGCTCAAAGTCGCGACGCCGAGATCGAACCGGATCGCGACATTGTCGATCTGCCCGGTGACCAGCGCCGTCCCGCTGCCGGTGCCGGCGGTCACCACCCCGCCCTGCAATCCCGCGAACCAGGCAGCACCACCCGGCACCGCGCCGATCGCGAATTCGAGGGCGAAACACGCCGCCTCGAACGAGCCCGGCTGGCGGATTTCCAGCCGCTCCAGCCCCGGCAGCAGGGTTCCGTCGAGCTTCGCGAACGGCGCGATCGCCCGCACCGTCACCGCCTCAGACACGCGGCACCCCGCCGCCCGCATTCGGGTCCACCGGCGGCAGCAGCAGCGTCACCAGCCCGACCAGCACCGGATCGGACAGATCGTTGAGCTGCGCGATGCGGATCCACTGCGTCGCATCGCCCAGATGCCGCGCGGCGATCTCGTAGAGATTCCCCCCCGCGACCGTGATCGTCGTCGTCCCGCTCATGCCGCCCCCAATGAAGCATTGCCGGCGGCGCGGCCGAGATAGGCCGCGGCCCCGCCGAGCGCCGCGAGCGACAGGCTCGCCGTGCCCATCGCCTGCAGCGCCCGCGTCGCCGTGGACGCGCCAGCGCTCGCGCCGAACGCGCCATGCGCCGCCGCCAGCCCGTTTTCTGCTGCCCTCAGCGCGCCACCCACAACACCCTGCGCCGCGGCGATGCTCGCGGGCGCCGTCGCCGCCATCGAGCCGAGCGAAAGCCCCGCCAGCCCGGCCAGCCCGCCGGCGCTGACGAGGTCGAGCCCCGCCTGCGCCAGCGCGTCCGGCACCGCCGTCACCAGATTCTGTGCCTCGACCAGTTCGATCGAGAACGGAATCCACCAGGGTTTCTCGTAAACAGCGACGAAATCCGCGATCACCACCTCGAAGGCGAAGCCGCTCCAGGCCAGCGGCAGTATCGCCCCCGCCATCCGCGCCGCATCCAGCAATTGCGCCCGCGCCTCGGCATCAGGGCCGGAGAACGTGCCGCCGAAGCGGATGCTCCCCGCCGCCGCGCCAAGCGTGTCGATCACGCGGCCGCCGCCGACCAGCTCATGCACCGCCAGCCTCTGGCTGCCACCGAACTCGATCGCCTGCGGCACCTCGAAATCCCGGAAGGCGACGCCGCCCAGCATCACCATGATAGCCGCCATCTTCCGCCTCCCGTTGTCAGAATCCCGGCTTGCGGCCCGGGAACACAGGCGACATGCGCGTGTCGTATCCGGTCACGCCCGAAGGCGGCCGCCGCGCCTCGTCGCCGAACAATCCGCCGAGCCAGCGGCCAAGATCGATACGCTCCGGCGCCGCGAACCGCGCCTCCGGCCGCACCGACGCCGCAGCCGCAGCTGATCCCCCATGAACCGCCCGCTCCGGCACGATCGGCGCCACCGGCCGCGCCCACGATGCCGCCGAAGCACGCCCGCCGTTCCCGGCGCCTGGCCCGAAGCGACGTGAGGACACGTACGGAGCCATCCGCCGGCGCGAAGCCCCGAGCGCCGGATCACCGGCCCGCAGAGCGGTGCGGCTCGGCCGCGCCTCCCGCACCGGCGCATACCTGGCTCCCGCCGCCGGCGCCCGATGCGCGGGCAGATGCCCGCCCGCCCGCCGGATCTCCGGCGCGAAGCCATCCGCCACACGCCGCCCCGTCACGGGCACCACCCGCACCACGGCGCGCGACGGCACGTCGCGCCACACACGCCACGCGAGCCGCATCCGGCCCGTCGAACGGCGCGCGGCATGTTGCCATCCACCAGGCCGTGCCGACGCCGCACCGCCACGAGGGCCGATTTTCGGCAACACCACCCGCGCCTCATGCAGGGCGGAGGTCACCGCTCGCCGCAGTCTCCGCGCCACTGTCCGCGGCCGCCGCGGCGCGATCCGCCCGAACCCGCCACGCACAAGCCCGGCGAACCGCGCCCCGGCGCCATCGCGCCATGTCACTCCTGCACCCACGCCATCGCCTTCCAGTCGAATGTCAGCCCGTCCAGCTCCCCGCACGCGACGACGAAGGCGATCCGCTCCGCCTCGCCGAGCGTGAAGGCCACCTCGAACGGCACCCCGCGCCCGACCAGGTAGAGACAGTCGATCAGCGCGGAGTGCCGGCTCAGTTTCCCGCGAGCACCTTCACCGTGTCGGCATCTTCCGGCTGCAATGCCGCCGCCGCCGCCTCGATGCCCGCCTCGCCCAGCCGCTCGACGGCGTTTTCCACCGCCGCCTCGCTCGCCGGAAACGGCAGCGGCACGCCATCGATCGCGCTGACCGACGCCGCCAGCGAGGCGACGCCGAGATACGCGTCGTTCATCGACAGTTCCGGCCCGAGCGCCTTGAACAGGCGCAGCCGGTCGAGCATCGTCAGCGGCCGCAGCGCGAGCACCCGCCCGCGCGCGTCCTCCACCGTGCCGCCGCTCATACGCGCCTGC